>JAYKHK010000001.1:0-8081 GCA_035284785.1 Cyanobacteriota bacterium
GGCGCGGTGCGCCCCTTACGATCGCCCAACCCTCCCCAGAACGTCTCCCCATGGGATTGCCCTGGTATCGGGTGCACACGGTCGTGATCAACGACCCGGGCCGCTTGCTCGCCGTGCACCTCATGCACACCGCACTGGTGGCCGGCTGGGCCGGCTCCATGGCGCTCTACGAGCTTGCGATCTTTGATCCGTCCGACCCGGTGCTCAACCCGATGTGGCGCCAGGGCATGTTTGTGATGCCCTTCATGGCCCGCCTCGGAGTGACTGGCAGCTGGAGCGGTTGGAGCATCACCGGAGAAACCGGTGTTGATCCTGGGTTCTGGAGCTTTGAAGGCGTCGCGGCTGCCCACATCATTTTCAGTGGCCTTCTCTTTTTGGCCGCCATCTGGCATTGGACGTATTGGGATCTCGAGATCTGGCAGGACCCTCGCACCGGCGAGCCTGCCCTGGATCTCCCCAAGATCTTCGGAATCCATCTCCTGCTCGCAGGTCTTGGCTGCTTCGGATTTGGAGCTTTCCACCTCACAGGGGTTTTCGGCCCAGGCATGTGGGTATCTGACCCGTATGGCCTCACCGGTCACCTAGAGAAAGTGCAGCCGTCTTGGGGTCCTGAAGGCTTTAACCCCTTCAATCCAGGTGGCATCGTGGCTCACCACATTGCAGCAGGCATTGTGGGAATCATCGCCGGGATTTTCCACATCACCACCCGCCCACCGGAGCGCCTCTACAAAGCTCTGCGGATGGGCAACATCGAAACGGTTCTTGCCAGTGCCATCGCGGCTGTCTTTTTTGCAGCCTTCGTGGTGGCCGGAACTATGTGGTATGGAGCTGCTGCCACGCCAATCGAACTCTTTGGTCCAACTCGTTATCAGTGGGATCAGAACTACTTCAAAAATGAGATCAATCGACGCGTTCAGACAGCGCTAGACCAAGGTGCTTCTCAACAGGAGGCCTGGGCTTCCGTTCCTGAAAAGCTTGCCTTCTACGACTACGTGGGCAACAGCCCTGCCAAAGGTGGGCTCTTCCGGGTAGGTCCGATGGTGAATGGGGATGGCCTTCCCACCGGGTGGCTTGGCCACATCTCGTTCACCGACAAAGATGGCAGGGAGCTGCAAGTGAGGAGGTTGCCCAACTTCTTCGAAAACTTCCCTGTGGTGCTTCAAGACAAGGATGGAGTTGTTCGGGCGGACATCCCCTTCCGTCGTGCTGAAGCCAAGTACTCCTTTGAGCAACAGGGCGTTACTGCTGCTGTTTACGGAGGGGCGCTCAATGGGCAAACATTCACAGACCCTGCTGACGTCAAACGCTTGGCTCGCAAAGCGCAGCTGGGCGAGGCCTTTGAATTCGATCGGGAGACCTACCACTCGGATGGCACCTTCCGCAGCTCCCCCCGTGGCTGGTTCACCTTTGGCCATGCCACTTTTGCCCTCCTCTTCTTCTTTGGCCACATTTGGCACGGGGCTCGCACACTCTTCAGAGATGTGTTTGCTGGTATCGATCCCGATCTCGGTGAACAGGTCGAATTCGGTTTGTTCCAGAAGCTTGGCGACAGATCCACCCGTCGTCTTCCCCAGGGTTATGTCCCTCCCGCGGGAACCCCTCTCAGCTGAATTCTGGTTTCCTGCCCTTCACCCCCAACCTCCCCATGGAGAGCTTCGCTTACATCCTGATTCTGGCTCTTGCCATTTCCACTCTCTTTTTTGCGATCGCCTTCCGGGATCCCCCAAAAATTGGCAAGTGATTGGCCTACCTCACTTCATTAAGCCCCAAAATGGGGCTTTTTTTTTGGAAACCCTTTTCAACGGGCGAAAACTGATTAGAATTGCAACCATATGTGCCTCTGGGCATGCAATGCCCTTCTTGCCAACACACCGATAGCCGAGTTCTTGAGTCTCGAGCTGCAGACTCAGGCAGAAGCGTGCGGCGACGCCGTGAGTGCTTGAACTGTGATTTTCGCTTCACCACCTACGAGCGGGTTGAGACAGTGCCCATCACGGTGGTGAAGCGGAACGGAAGTCGAGAAACGTTCAATCGATCCAAGCTGTTACACGGTCTGCTTCGCGCCTGTGAGAAAACAGGCCTTGAACCAGCCGTGCTTGAACGGCTGGTGGACGACATTGAATTGCTTCTTCAGCAAAGAGCCAAACGGGAGGTTTCTAGCAATGAGATTGGCGAGTTGGTGCTCGAACAATTGAAAACCATGAGTGAGGTCGCCTACGTGCGCTTTGCCTCCGTCTACCGACAATTCCGAAGCGTGTCTGACTTCGTCGCCACCCTTGAGGGACTTGGCCAGATGGGTCGAGCCACTCACGCCAAGCAACGGCTTTCTGTGGTGAATTGACAGGCTTCTGAACTGCCTGACGGCCAGAGGCTAGGATTGCTGTTTGTGCGCGCTCTCCGCGGCGGCGGTTTGTGCGCCACCTTCCTACTGCCTCCGGCAGACCGCCTGAACCTTATGACCGTCACCCCCTCCCAAGAGCTGCAGAGCGCTGAAGCAGACGCTCCCTTTGAAATGGACGACCTGGCTGACCTGGGCCTTCCAAATGAGATTCCTGCAGCGGACAGCTCCAGCAGCCGGGGATCGGGTAGGGAAGCAGAAGCTGTGGGCTTCACACTTGATGAGTTTGCCGCCCTGCTGAACAAGTACGACTACAACTTCAAGCCCGGAGATGTGGTCAACGGAACAGTGTTTGCCCTCGAATCCAAGGGGGCAATGATCGACATTGGTGCCAAAACTGCTGCTTTCATGCCCCTGCAGGAAGTCTCCATCAATAGAGTGGAGCATCTGTCGGATGTGCTGGAAGCTGGGGAGGTAAGAGAGTTTTTTATTCTCAGTGAAGAAAACGAGGACGGCCAGCTCACCCTTTCGATTCGCCGTATCGAGTATCAGAGAGCCTGGGAGCGGGTTCGGCAGCTTCAGAAGGAAGATGCAACAATTTATAGCGAAGTTTTTGCAACCAACCGAGGTGGAGCCTTGGTTCGCGTGGAAGGCCTTCGCGGGTTTATCCCCGGCAGTCATATCAGCACACGCAAGGCCAAGGAAGAGCTGGTCGCCGACTTCCTACCACTTAAGTTTTTGGAAGTGGATGAAGAAAGAAATCGCTTGGTTCTCAGCCATAGGCGTGCTCTTGTCGAACGCAAGATGAATCGTCTTGAGGTTGGAGAAGTGGTTTTGGGCACCGTTCGGGGAATCAAACCTTATGGCGCTTTCATCGACATTGGTGGAGTGAGCGGACTGCTCCACATATCAGAAATAAGTCACGAACATATCGAAACACCTCACACTGTTTTGAATGTCAATGATCAAATGAAAGTGATGATCATTGATCTTGATGCAGAGCGAGGGCGGATTTCTCTCTCGACCAAGGCACTCGAACCAGAGCCTGGTGATATGCTCACGGATCCTCAAAAAGTATTTGACAAAGCAGAGGAAATGGCAGCTCGCTACAAGCAGATGCTCCTCGAGCAAGCCGAGGATGGTGAGCCCCTTGGCGCCAACCTGGACTGAGGTTGGCGCGATCATCGAAGCGGCCGTCAATGGTCCAATTGCTATTGCGCGGCCAGCCCATGCTGTCTGCTGGCAAGCCAGTAAATATCAAGGCTGTGCTTTTCGATAAAGATGGCACTCTGAGCAGAAGTGAACCTCACTTACTCGCCCTAGCCACTACTCGCATTCAACACTGCATCAACCTCTGCCATGGGAGGTCTAACTCCGACACACTTGAGGAATTGCTCCAGTGCGCTTACGGGGTCCTCCCGGAGGTTGGCAGTCTTGATCCAGGCGGAATTACTGCCGTCGCAGCACGAGAACACAATCTGATCAGCACCGCAGTGATCCTCACGCTTGTGGGGCATTCCTGGCCAGAGGCACAAGCGATGGCTCAGGAAACTTTTCGTTTGGCCGATCTCGATCATCCCCCTGGTTCGGCTTGCTCGCCGATGACCGATGGACTAGCAGATTTTTTAGCTGCCTTACACATCTCCAACGTGCGATGTGCGGTCATCAGTAACGACGACCAAGCTGGAATTCAGAGCTTCCTCGAGCACCATGGGATTTCCCAGCAGATCAGTGCAATTTGGAGTGCCGAACATCAGCCTCGCAAACCTGATCCCCGAGCCGTCCAACTCCTCTGTGCGGGATTAGATGTGGCTCCAGCCAATTGTGCCTTGATTGGAGACGCCAATAGCGATCTCCACATGGCCCATGCCGCTGGTGTGGCGGTTGTCTTGGGGTATCGAGGCGGCTGGCAGCAGTCCGTCTCACTCGCGGCGGACTATCCCTGGATGGAGCACTGGAGTGAGTTAGCCGTGGATGACGGAGTGGATCCGGCTTCGAGCGTGTCCACGGAGACCTGCCGACTGCCTCTCGGGACATAGGATTAAGCTCTCATAAGTGCTGCATCCATGAGCCGTTACGTCTTCACGTCTGAGTCTGTAACGGAAGGGCACCCCGACAAGATCTGCGATCAAATCAGCGATGCTGTTCTTGATGCCCTACTCAGCCAGGATCCGGCTAGCAGGGTGGCCTGTGAAACTGTTGTGAATACAGGCCTCTGCCTGATAACCGGTGAGGTGACCACCGCAGCCAAGGTGGATTTCAATCACCTTGTGCGAGACGTCATCGATGGCATTGGCTATCGGGGCTACCGGGCCGGGGGTTTTGATGCCAGAAGCTGTGCCGTTCTGATCGCTCTTGATCAACAATCTCCCGATATTGCCCAGGGGGTGGATGAGGCGGACGATCACGCCGGCGATCCTCTCGACAAGGTGGGGGCTGGCGATCAGGGGATCATGTTTGGCTATGCCTGCGATGAGACTCCTGAACTGATGCCCCTTCCCATCAGTTTGGCCCACCGCCTTGCCAGAGGCCTGGCGGAAGTGCGCCATCGTGGTGTCTTGCCCTATCTGCTGCCAGATGGGAAAACCCAAGTGAGTGTGGTCTACGAGAACGATCTGCCTGTGGCCATCGATACTCTTCTGATCTCTACCCAGCATGAGGCAGAAATTAATGGCATCAGCGAAGAAAAAGCGCTTCGGGAAAAGATTGCCAATGATCTCTGGATCCATGTAGTTGAGCCCGCCACCGCAGATCTGAGGCTCAAGCCTGATCGTTCTTCCACACGCTTTCTTGTCAATCCCACAGGCAAATTTGTCGTGGGTGGACCTCAGGGTGATGCAGGGCTGACGGGCAGAAAAATCATCGTGGATACCTACGGGGGTTATGCCCGCCATGGTGGCGGGGCTTTCTCAGGAAAGGATCCCACCAAAGTTGATCGTTCTGCAGCGTATGCAGCTCGGTATGTCGCCAAGGCAATCGTTGCCGCTGGCCTGGCTCGCAAAACAGAGGTGCAACTCAGCTATGCCATCGGCGTTGCCAAGCCCGTGAGCATCCTGGTGGAGAGCTTTGGCACCAGTCAATTGAGCAACAGCGATTTGACGGCCCTGGTTCAGGAGCACTTTGACCTTCGTCCCGGTGCCATCATCGAGGCTTTCGGGCTGCGCACCCTTCCCCAACAACGAGGCGGGCGTTTCTATCGTGACGTAGCTGCTTATGGTCACTTTGGACGCAGTGATCTCAATCTCCCTTGGGAGGATGTGAGCACCATCGCCCAGACCCTCCAGCAGGCCACCGCCGACCTTGTTCGAACTGGCTCTCGGGGTTGATTTCGGAACCAGTGGGGTTCGGCTTGCCGTCAATAATCTGGACGGACAAACCCTGATTGAGCAGGCCCTCCCTTATCCCGGTCCGTTTGAGCTGCCGGAAACTTGGAGACAGGGTTTCATCGCTTTGCTCCACCAACTCCCCGCGGAGCTGAGAGGGCAAGTGCGGGTCATTTCCCTTGCCGGCACATCTGGCACCCTTTTGCTCTGTGACGAGCAGGGTCGCCTCCTGCCAGGGTGCCTGGGTCTAGCTCTTCCTTATCACCAAGCCTGTGAGGAGCAGTTGCCAGAGGTGCAGCGACTCCTGGGGCCGATCTCCCACCCCGCCGCTCAGGCCAGTGGCAGTTTGGCCCGAGCCCTTCGCTTGATGGAGCAAAGCCGCACGATCGCACTGACGACGAAGCGATTGATCCGTCACCAGGCGGACTGGCTCATGGGTTGGCTATTGGGGGATTGGCGTTGGGGAGAGGAGGGAAACAATCTGCGCCTGGGCTGGGATCTGGAGGGCCAGCATTGGTTGGGATCCCTTGCGAGCGCCAGCTGGGCAGAGAGTTTGCCAGACATTGTGGCCAGTGGCACACTCCTTGGGCCTGTGGCTCCCCCGGTGGCTTCAGCGCTGGGATTGACGGAGAGCTGCCAGGTGGTAGCAGGAACCACCGATGCCAATGCTTCCATCTTGGCGGCTGATCCAGCAGCTGATGAGGGCATCACTGTTTTGGGCTCCACCCTTGTGCTGAAGCAGTTTGTTCCTGCGCCGATCCACGGGTTGGGTTTGAGTTGTCACCGGGTCAATGGTCGCTGGCTGCTTGGAGGAGCCTCAAATACGGGGGCGGCGATTTTGGGGCGTTATTTCGATTCTTCGATGCTGGAGGAATTGAGCCGGCAGATTGACCCCAAACACGACAGTGGTCTCAAGCTAAGACCGCTGTTGTGCCAAGGGGAGAGGTTTCCCGTGGACGATCCCAAGCTGGAGCCCATCTTGGAGCCGAGGCCGGTGAGCGATTCCAGGTTCCTCCAGGCGTTGTTGGAGGGAATCACGGCGATTGAAAAGGAGGGCTGGCAACGGCTCCGGGAGGCTGGAGCCCCCCCCATCCACCGGATCACGACCCTTGGGGGCGGGGCCCACAATGCTCATTGGCGTCTGTTGCGTGAACGGATTCTCGGCCTACCGATCCGCAACCGGCCCAAACTCTCGGCGGCCCGAGGCATGGCCCGACTGGCCCAGGGCAAGATGGAAGCTTTCCGTCCAGGTGCCGCCTGATGTCTGATCGCATCCGCTCCCTTTTGGCCATGGGCCTGTTTGTGATTTTGGCGGGGTATGTGGGTTGGAGCGCCTTCCGCCTGGCGTTTTTGCTTTGGCAGCGATTGGGGACAACCTGATTGTCCTTGGGAGGCCTTCAGAATGGAGCCAGTCCCCCCCGTTGCCATGAGCGCTGATCCGCTAAGTCCCGCCGTAAGTGACCGAATCTGTCGTCACATGAACGATGATCACGCTTCTGCGGTGATGGCCTACGCCCAACACTATGCAGGCCTCAGCGGTGCCCAATCCGCCCGGATGGTTGCCGTTGCACCCGAGGCCATGACCCTGGAAGTCGATGGTGCCAGGGTTCAAGTGCGCTTCGATCATGTGCTGACGGATAGCGAGGACGCCCACCGCACCCTTGTGGCCATGCTGCGGTCAATCGCTGGGAAGGATTGAACCAGACACCCTGGTTCACAGCAGTCCCGTGCTTGACGTTTTTTTCCGGTTTGGCCCCAAGCCTCCCTTGGATTGGTTTTTCAGCAGGCCCTGCCCCCTCTGCCGTCAACCTTTGGCCCCTCCCGGCCTGGTAAACCGCCTGTGCACGCGCTGCACCCAGGCCTTGTTGCTGCCCACCGGAGGATTGGAAGGGTCTGCTCCACTTCCCTGGTGGGCAGTTGGCCTCTACATGGGCGCCTACAGGCGCATGCTCCTCAACCTGCGCCAGCGTCCGAACCAAGAAAGCATTGCGGCACTCCTCAAGGGTGTAGACCCGCCGACCTTCCCGCCACAGGCCTCACCCCTCTTGGTGCCCGTGCCCAGTTGGAAAAAGCAGGCCAATCCCCTGCCTGAACTGATCTGCCGGTTGGCTGGCAAGCAGTGGCGCTGGGACAGCACAGAGCTCCTTCAGCGATCGCGCCCTGTGCTTGGTCAACATCACCTCAATCAGGCCATGCGCCATGAGAACCAGAGGGGGGCATTCACTTGTCCTCGCAGGGCCAAGCCCAAGGAGGCCAGGCACCATCCAGTGCTCTTGGTGGATGACATCCTCACCACAGGCGCAACGGCCCTGAGTGCGGCGACAGCCCTGAAGCAGGCCGGCTGGCGTGTGCACGGGCTGATTTGCTTGGCACGCACCCCATACCGCCAAAACGTCAGCAGCGGTGATTTAAGATTGGGA
>JAYKHK010000002.1:0-40327 GCA_035284785.1 Cyanobacteriota bacterium
GCCCCCGTTTTGGCCCCAGCCCCTCGATTGATCTTCTGTTCGAGTCCTTGGCGAGCGACTGCGGAGAACGGGCCGTCGCTGTTGTGCTCTCCGGTACGGGTTCCGATGGGGCCTTTGGCCTGCGAGCCGTTGGCGCCGGTGGCGGGCTCACCCTGGTGCAATCCCCCGAAAGTGCCTTGTTTGATGGGATGCCGCGCGCGGCCATTGCCCTGGGGGGTCCTGATCTGGTGGCTGATCCCCAAACGATTGGCGCCCGTCTCTCGGAATGGTTTGCCAGCGGCGGGAGCTGGAATCACGGCACCCCGGACTCCCAACCACTGCTGCTGGCCAGCGCCGCGGCCCGCTTGAAGCAAGCCACTGGCATTGACTTTTCCCAATACAAGGAATCGACGTTGATTCGGCAAATGCAACGTCGCATGGCGGTCAACGACGTGAAGAGCATCGAAGATTATTTGAAATTGCTTAACTCTGATCTTGGTGAGGCAAGATTACTCGCGCAGAATCTTCTCGTTACAGTGACATCATTCTTTCGCAATCCAGAGGGTTTCAAGGCCCTGGCTATCCACTTGAAACATCTGATTGGACGGCTTGGTTCAGCTGAAACTCTGAGGATTTGGGTGCCTGGTTGCGCCACTGGTGAAGAGGCCTACTCGGTGGGCATGCTGGTGAGCGAGGCGATGGGACATCCCCAGCAACTGGCCCAGGTGGTAAAGATCTTTGCTACTGATCTGGATGAGCAGAGTCTCGGCATTGCCAGAAAAGCATGCTATCCAATCCAGGCGGCAACACCTATTCCTGACGACCTTAGCAAGCGGTTTATAATAGAGAAGGAGACTGAGTTCGAAATTGTCAAGGATCTTCGAAGCTGCATTATCTTTGCCAGGCATAATGTGGGTGAAGATCCTCCTTTTCCGGATATTCATTTGATTTCTTGTCGCAACCTTCTCATTTACTTCGCGCCAGCCTTGCAAGAGAGGGTCATTGATCTGTTCAGCTTCTCGTTGCATCCTGGCAGCCTTCTCTTTCTTGGTAGCTCTGAATCTCTGTCACAACTATCCGGGTTCCGCGTTCTTGACCCCTTGCATCGTCTGTATGAGCGGACCCAGCAAGTGCGTTCACGAATTCGCCTGGCGTCGCTGCTTGGTCAACGGAAAAGCAACCATGAACGTCCTCCCTTGACGCTGTCGACTGAGCGCGAGTCCGCGCCAGCGCAGCACATCCAGCTGCTGGATGCCCTGATCCGTGTCTTTGTAAAGCCCTGCCTCGTTCTGGATGAAAACCACACCCTGGTTGAAGTGATTGGAGATGTGTCCTCCTTTTGCAAGCTGCCTGAGGGACGCATCACTGGTGCGGCTGTCAACTTCTTGCGTGAGGAATTGCAATCTGAAGCTAGAGCTCTTTTCCTTTTGGCCAGGGCTGGTCGGGGTCCGGTGAGAAGCAAATGCTTGAGCTTGCCAAATTTCCCCTCTCCTCTCCGGATGGTGGCTTCCCCCATTCAGGTGGGAGATGACGCGCTTACCGTGCTTTCCTTCCTCGATGAGTCTGAAAGAGAGTCTCTGAATGAGCCGCCGCAGAATTCAGATCAAAGCACGATTCTTGCGCTTGAAATTGAACGCCTTGAGCATGAACTCCTCACCAGCCAGGATTCGTTGCGTCGATCTCTGATTCATCTGGAGCAAGCTAATGAAGAACTCGAAGCATTTTCAGAAGAGCTTCAAGCCTCTTCTGAAGAATTGCAATCCTCAAATGAGGAATTGGAGGCCTCGAATGAAGAGCTACAGGCCACCAATGATGAATTAGCTATGCTTAATCAGCAACTCCGCATTCGTGGCGATGAATTTGAGCATCTCAACACAGATCTTGAAAATATCCAGCGCTCGCTCAATCAAGGGATGGTGATTGTTGATCAGCAATTGCGAATCGCTCGCTTTTCGCCGCTGGCTGTGCGGGTGTTTGGCTTGGTTGCAGGGGATATTGGTCAGTCCCTGATTGGCATTCCCACCACGGTGCCCATTCCGGGGCTGCGAGACTCACTGCTTGCCGTGCTGGATGGAGGTGAACGACGTACTCTTCAGGCCACCAGTGAAGAACTCTCCTACCTGCTGCAGTTAATGCCTTACCAAAATGGCGAGGGTGAAACTCTTGGTGCCATCATTACTTTAACAGATGTATCTGAGTTGGAAGCGTTGCGACGCGCTGCTGAAACCTCACTGCGCGAATTCTCGTGTCTGGCTGAAGCCCTCGATCAAGCTGTCTGGAAACGAGACCATACCCTGAAGAAAATCCTTTTCATCAGCGAGCGGATTGAGGGCTTGACTGGCTGGACGTCTGCTGAAATCTGTGCCCAGCCCGAATGTCTCGATGGAGCCGTTCTCACCGGTGAGCGGGAATCTGTGATGGCATCCCGTCAAGCGGGCATCGCTCAATCAGGCTGGGAAAGCACTTTTCGAATCCGGCGCCGAGATGGGGAGGTGCGATCCTTTCGTGAAGTGGCGGTTGTTGTCGGTGAGGCGAGCGATGATGGCTCTGTCTTTGGCACTCTGACAGATGTCACCGACCAGCAATCGACCCTGAGCCAAAAGCATTTTCTCGAGGGCGCTTTCCAGGCGCTGATGCTGAGCGATACTCACCCCATAGCTCTCCTCGACGCATCGCTTCGCATCGCCGGCTTCAATGAAAACTTTGCCAGGTGTTTCTCCCCCGCTCCCTCTGAATTTGAGGGAAAGACCGTCGATGATCTGTGCCGTCTGCTGATCCTGTTGGATCAGGATTCTCCCTCGGCGCCCCTCCCATCTTCAGATGATCTACGCGCTGTGGCGCAGCAGGTGATCGAGAGCGGGCAACCACTCCTGCAGCGACCGGCCATGTTCCTTCAGGCTGCTCTTCGCCCCTCCCCTCTCAGCATCGATATGTTGCCGATCAAAGGCATGGCAGACCAGGCAGGTTTGTTGCTTAAATTGCACATCCAACCTCTGCCTTGAGGATTTGGCATGGCATGCGCTTGGCTAGAATTCAGACTATGCCTGTAAAACCCCTCTGTTTCATTGTCATGCCCTTTGGGCTGAAGCCGGATCCTGGTGGTCTGCCCGATATCGATTTTGATCGTTTATACGAGACGGCACTCAAGCTCGCCGTGGAAGATGCGGGCATGGTGCCCATCCGAGCGGATCACGAGACGACGGGCGGGGTGATCCACAAACCCATGTTTGAGCGTCTCTTGCTGTGCGACTACGTTTTGGCCGACCTGACCACGGCCAACGCCAACGTCTTCTATGAGCTTGGCGTGCGTCACACCGCCCGTCCCTCCACCACCCTGACAATCTTTGCCAAGCACCAAAAGATTCCTTTTGATGTCAACTTTCTCCGCTCCCTTCCCTACGACCTTGGCCCGGAGAATGCCTTTGGCGAAGCGGAAGCCCAATCGTTGCGCGAGTCGGTGGGCCGGCGGCTTCAGGACCTGAGGGAGTTGGCTCTGACACAGGCGCCTGTGGATAGTCCCTTGTTTCAGCTTTTAAGCGAATGGAAATCTCCAGACCTTGCACATTTGAAAACAGATGTCTTCCGTGATCAGGTGCAACTTAATGAAGATCTCAAGCAGCGGCTGACGAAGATCCGAGCCAAAGCAAGCCGTCCAGATTTGCTCCCGGAAGCCCAGCGGGAGCTTCTGAAGTTGAGGGAGGAAATTGGTGAGCTCGACGCCATTGATGCTGGCACCACCATCGACCTCTTTCTTTCCTTCCGAGCCCTGGAGGATTGGGATGGCATGATTGATCTCTACGCTCAAATGCCCGAGGTCTTAAAGCATCAAATCCTTGTTCGTGAGCAGCTGGGATTTGCCTACAACAGGCGCGCCACTCGCACCCACAACCCCGCTGATCGGATCGAAGCGCTCCGCCTCCTGGAGGAGGTGGAGGACCAGCAAGGCCCCAGCTCAGAAACCTGCGGCCTGATCGGCCGCATTTACAAAGATCAATGGAGTGAGGCCCTAGAAGCTGGCCGCAAGCTTGAAGCCAAGGGCTTCCTGCTCAAGAGCATCGAGGCCTACAGGCGCGGCTTCCGAGCGGATCAGCGCGATGCCTATCCAGGGATCAATGCCCTCACCCTGCTCGAGATCAAGGGGGATCCCGCCTCCTTGCAGGAAAAGAGCAAGCTGCTTCCGATTGTGCGTTACGCCGTTGAAGGCCGGCTGGGCGATCAGCCCAACTACTGGGATCATGCCACCATGCTCGAACTGGATGTGTTGGCTGAGGATCAGGAGGCGGCCGATGAGGATCTGGCCTATGCCATGGCCACGGTGCGCGAGCCCTGGGAGCCGAAAACCACAGCCCGCAACCTTCGGCTGATCGAGCAAGCCCGCAGCGGCCGCCAGGTCGACACCGCCTGGCTAAAAGAGATCATCACAGCCCTGGACACCTGGCACCATTGAGCCCACCCTTCAGGGCTGGCCGGTGGACCAGTGCAGCACCATCGGGACAGTCCCCTCCAGGCTGCACTTCACTGGACATCCCTCACCGGCCTGTTGCAACACCGTTTGTGCCGCGCCGTCGAGGTGTTCCGGCAGGTTGATCCACACCTCCAACTGCGCGATCTTGCGCACTCCGGCGCTGGTCATCGTTTTCTCCACCCGGGCGGTGCTGCCCTCCAGGTTCCAGCCATGGCGCTTGGCCACGATCCCCATCACGGTGAGGATGCAGGTGGCCAGGGCCGTGGCCACCAGATCCGTGGGAGAAAAGCGCTCGCCCTGGCCCTGATTGTCGCGCGGGGCATCGGTTTCCAGAACACTCTCCGAGGGCTGATGACTGGCGAGGCAGCGCAGCTCACCGTTGTAGGTGCACTGGATGGTGGTCATGGGCGAAGGGCCGCGGGAAAACTCCCTTACTCAAGCAGCCCCACGCTGGCGAGGCGTTCCCGCTGCTGCCGTGCGCTCACGAAGCCATGGGCGGCCATCGCTCCGCTGACCGCCACCGGAGGCACGCCGATGCCAGGAAACACGCCCGCACCGCAGAGCACGAGCCCTTCAATCGGCGTCTGCCCCCCCGGAAAGGGACCCCGATCCGCGGGCCAGGCTGGTCCATAGCTGCCCTGATGCACCCGCAAGTAGTGACGGTGGGTGAGCGGGGTGCCATAGCGCTCGATCACCAGACGCTCGCGCCAGTCGGGGATGAGCGGGTTGAGCAGTTTGGCAAACACCGCGCAGCGCTCCGCTTTGAGGGCCTGGTATGCCGGCGTGCCCCTCTCCAGGTGTTGCCATAGCTCCCAGGGTTCGTTGGCTGGCGTGTAGCCGTGCACCACCTGGTGGCCAGGCGGGGCCAGGCTTGGATCCAGCAACGAAGGCATGGAGAGCACCGCCATGTTGCGCTCGGCGCCAATGCCGCGTTGCCAGTCGCCAACCCAAACATGGTGGATTGGCAGATGGGACAGTTCGTCGCCCCGCAGGCCGAGGTGGCAGTGCAGGAAGCTGGCGCAGGCTGGGGTGGCCTGTTGGCGCTCACGCCAGCGCGGCGGCACAGCGTCTTCCGCCAGCAAGGCGAGGGTGTCCCAGGGACTGGCATTGCTGATCACACCCCGTCGGGCTTGGAGCTGCTCGCCAGTGGCAAGGCGCACTCCCCGAGCCCGTCGCTCGCTCACCAGGATCTCGGCCACGGGGGCGCCCGAGCGCAAGTGGCCCCCATGGCGCTCCAAGCCCCGCACCAGAGCGTCCACCACCGCAGGGCTGCCGCCAACCGGGTAGTCGAGGTGAGCTTCAGGGGTGAACCACTCTCCGAACAGGGTGGCCATCGCCGCTGCGCTGGTGTGGGCCATTGGCAGGCCGGAGATCAGAAAGCAGAGCAGCTCCACCCAATGCAGAAGAAAGGGGTCCTGCAGGTGGTGGCGCACCAGCGGCGCGAAGGCACCTCCGAGTTGGGCCAGACGGCTCGCCTGGCCCAGAACCCCCAAGCCGCGAGTGCCCAGCACGGCGGCTGTGCCCAACCCGGGCCTCAGCGCCAGCAGGGGCAGGGCCCGGGCGGCCTGGCACAGGGGCTCCAGGCTGACCATGAAGGCCTGCCATTCCTTGGCCACCTGGGCGCCGCGCAGGTCGCGCACCACGGCCAGAAAAGGCTCCAGCCCCACCCCCACCCGCAAGTGGCCCTCCGGAAGCAGCAGCCCCCAGTCGTTGTAAGTGGCCACCGGTACCGATTCGCCGATCAGGCGCAACACCTGGGTCAGGGGGTTGGGGCTGGGCCAGGCAGACAGGCCGCTCCACAGGGAGGGACCGGATTCGAAGTGGAAGCTCCCCTGGCGGAAGCCATGGGCCGCACCGCCGGGTTGGCTGTGGGCCTCCAGCACCATCACCTCCAGGCCGTAGGAGGCCGCCACCGCTCCGGCGCACAATCCACCCAGGCCACTGCCCACCACGATCAGGTCGACCTCGCTGCTGGTGAAGGAATCAGTCTTTGCAGGGGACATGGGGTCTGTTGGCTGTCAGACCTCTTGCCGCAGCTGGCAGCCACCCATCCCGGGATCCCGATCGGACCGTGCGGCGCAGAGCCGATCGAGGTCGGCACGCCCGGTGAGCGGCAAGCGAAAGCGCGCCCAGAGGCCGTAGGCCGCCTCAGCCAGGGAACCCACAACCGGCCAGCGGGTGGGGGCATAGAGCCATCCCAAGCCGATCAGCTCATAGGCCCGGCGGAACACGGAGAGATCGCGGAGCACGGTGCCATCGGCTGCGATTCCGTGAATGCGGCCCATCGCCTCGCGATAGGTGACGCCCTGATGGGCTGCGGGGTCGTAATCCGGGCTGTCAACGTCGACAAAGGCGAGGCTTGGCTGATCAGCATGGCGTTGCCGATCGCGGCTCTCCAAAAAGGTCACTTCCCGCCTGCAGAGGGGGCATCCGCCGTCGTAGAGGATGGTGAGATCAGCCATGGCGCAAGGTTAGGCGGTGGCAGCCGCCGTTGTGCGGGTGGCACTGCCCAGGCCAGGATGGTTTCTGGCCCGGCCGAACTGATGTCCACAGAGTTTGCTTCAGCCTTTCGATCCACTGAAAAGGTGTTTCCATCCGGTCGCCACCCCGTTTGGTCTGGAGGTCAGGGGTCCTCTGTGATCTTGATGCATGAACTGGATGGATTCAGCCCGGCTTTCATCGAGCTGGCCCTGCGCCTCAGCCAATCCTTCACGATCCATGCGCCGCTGTTTTTCGGCGAGGTCGGGCAGTACGTCCATCCCGTCAACGCTGTGTTTTGCATGCGCCGGGAATTTGAACTCTTCCGGACGGGCCACACCAGTGCGGTGGCCAATTGGGTGCGGGATCTTGTGGAGGATCTTCATCAGCAAAGCCATGGCCAGCCGCTTGCCATCATTGGCATGTGCATGACGGGCGGGATCGTGTTGGCCACCATCTCGCTCGGATCGGTGGCTGCCGCTGTGGCCGCCCAGCCCAGCCTGCCTTTTGCCATCACCAAACGCGGCAGGCAAGATCTCGGCTTGACGGCCAGCGATCTCCAGGCTGCCGCCAACGCGACGACCCCTGTGCTCACCCTGCGCTACGGCCGCGATGTGATCTGCCCTGCCGAGCGGATCACCAGCCTGCTGGAGACCGTGCCCACGGCGATTCGTCCGCCTGATTTTTTGGCAAACATCTGCAGCCACGCCACCCTCACCGACCGCTACCGCACCAACAAGTCGCTTGATGTGCAGCGGGTGTCCGATCAGGCGATCGATCATGTCGTCGGGTTTTTGCGGCAGCATCTCCACCGCCAAGCTTGATCGGGATGACGCGGAGCGTTCACCGCCCCTTACCGTTGAGCACGGCCGGGCGTTGACCGATGCTTCAGCAAGACTTGCGCCACCTGGAGGTGCGCACCAGCGGGGAAGGATTCACGAACATCACCGCCGCCCTCAACAACGAGATCGCTGCCAGCGGCCTCTCCATCGGTTTGGCCACGCTGCATGTTCAACACACCAGCTGCTCCCTCACCATCAACGAAAATGCCGATCCCAGGGTGCTGCTTGATCTGGCGGCCTATTTGCAAGCCTTGGTGCCGCCGGAGGGGGTGAGGCCGATCAGCGGCCAGGGTCCCCTGCGGCCCTACGTGCACGATGACGAAGGCGCGGATGACATGCCGGCCCACATCCGCACCGCCCTCACCTGCACGAGCTTGAGCCTGAGCTTTCAGCGGGGCCGATTGCTGCTTGGCACTTGGCAGGCCATCTACCTGTGGGAGCACCGGGCCAGGCCCCAACGAAGGAAGGTTTGCCTCCATCTCCTCGGCGAATCTCAGGCCAAGATTTGATTGATCAGCAACGATGGTAGGAGGCAAAAAAGTGCTTCAACGGGAACCACGAATTGGCAGAGGGCTATTGAGATCACAGGCTCACAGGAAGCGTTCAAACTGTGCTTGGCTTTTTCAGCCTTGAGGACAACTTCTCATTCTTCTGACATGGCATGTCTCTTTGGGGATTCTTGATTTAAAGAATGCTTGTTGAGCTAGCCGGAGGCGCCAGGCTTAGCGTTCTCCAGTATTTGCGATTGGTCGTGCAGAACCACCCCTTCTGGAGAACCTTTCTCGCCAGCGTGGGTGCGATCAGTCGCCGCCCATCGGCTTGGCTGGCCGTGGCGCTGGCCGCCACCGGCTCAGCCCTTGTGGCGGGCACCTGGCTGGTGGCCCAGCTCAGCTGGCAAGCTCGGCTGCGCACCCTGGAGGCGGAGCTGGGCTTTTATCGGAGCACCCGTCAGGTGGATGTGCCTCGGCTGCTGAGCGATCTGCAGCGTCTGGCTGGCCCCGCCGCCGACCGTCTGGCCCTCCAGGAGCTGAAGCAACGTCAGACCAGCCTGGAGCGGGAGCACAAGCGCACCCTGGAGGCTTTGGCCGCTTTGCGCCGTAGCCGCCGCCTGGAGGAGCGCTTCACCCTCACGGCTGGCAGCCCGAGGCAATTGCTGGAAGGGAAGCTGCTGCTGGTGTTGGAGGGGGTGGAGGCCGGTGGCGCTCGCGTCAGCCTGGCGGGCGCGCCAGCGAGCTTGTGGCGGCCCGGGGATTTCCGCGATCTCAATTTCGGCGGCGGCCGTTATCGCCTCAGCCTGGAAGCCATCCCCGCCGCCGCGGGCGGCCAGGCGGAGTTTCGGTTGGATGCCCTCGTGGAGTCCCCCGGGGCAAGCCAGAGAATGGGAGGGCAAGAGTGAGCCCATCCCACGTCTGCCATCACCGTCACTCCCCGTTGCCCGGAGGGCACCATCGCCGAGCTGGGAATGCGCGATTGGCCGATTTGGAGTTGTGAGGTGAGCAGATTTGCCTGGACCTACGACGCCCAAGAAATCTGCCTGCTGCTCGAGGGTCTGTCCTGCCTTTGGGAGGTGAAGGCCCCTGCGCGCAAGCACTACCGCTTTGGCTAAAACCCTTTCCGTCGGGGCTTGGCTGCGAAGCCGCTCTGGCTACGCTCCAGCGCAATCCCCCCCTTGAGCGCATCCCATGGACGCTATCGCTCTCACGCCTGCCGAGATCGATGCCCTTGCCACCACCCTGCCGGCCTGGCAGCTTGTGTCAGGCAAGCTGCACAGACAGTTCAGCTTCGATGATTTTTCTCAAGCCTTCGGATTCATGGCCAGGGTGGCCCTGGCGGCCGAAACACTTGGCCATCATCCGGAGTGGAGCAATGTCTGGAATCGGGTGAGCATCGACCTCACCACCCATGACAGAGGCGGTCTGACCAATCTGGATGTGACTCTGGCCCGCCAGATTGATGCGCTTGTGGTTTGAGGCTTTGGCGAGCAGTGTTTATTGATGCACTGTTTTCTTCACGGCAACGCCGATGCCGAGAAGTTTTCGGCCTGGTTGTTTGTGAAGCAGCTCTGGATATTGATCGGTGAATTCAAAGCAGTCAAACTGATCGGAATAATTTGTTTTTAACTCTTCCCATGCTTCTATTGCTCCGGGTGTTTTGAAGTTGACAATGTCATGGAAGGCGATGATTTTTGCTTTATCTTTGACAAGCAGGAAATCATTCATTGCGCCCTCTCGAGAGTGGTCGCCATCAACAAGAACAAGGTCGAAAGAGGTTTCGGGCTTGACATGTTGGAAGAGCTCACAACTTTTTGCTGTGATGTATTGGAAGCTGTTTTGCTTGGCAAACAGTTGAAGCAATAAGCTGGGCACTCGCACATCGATGCAAGTGCCATGGACGCTTGGATTGAATTGACGTAGATATTCAGTGGTAAAGACGAAAGTGCCACCGTAGGCCACTCCAATCTCGAGGTAGGAGTGGATGGTGAATTGGGAGAGAAAAACGAGGTATTTACTGAATTGAATTGGGTATTGCCAGATCTTCAGCCCCTTGTCAGTGAATCGATCAAGCTGCTTTGGCCACTCGTATTCTTCACCAACGCCTCCTGATTTGTGCAGGCCGGCTTTTTGAATGAGTTCTTCAACGATCTGGGCATCTTTCAGTTGATCGTGCCCTGCCTCTTCGAGCATGTGCAATGACTTCAGCGCTTTTTGCACATCCAAGCGCTCTTGCAGAGACCACGTTGCTTTGAGCGCCTCAAAAAGGGGAGGGATGTGCTGTCGCGTGAATTCTTTAAGGGCCATTTATTGAGAATTATTCTTTCGTAGCATAGCACGAAGATTTCGGTAGGCGTTTCGAGCAGTATTTGTGATGGCGAGAGGAAGCATCTCGTTCGCCAAGCCCCTCGCCACCGTAAGGGCTTTATTCTGACGTATAAAATTAATTGTGTTGCCAAAAACGATGCGTTTGTGAGATTTCTTGCTCCATCTCTTGATGCCAAAAATTGCGGCGACCTCCTCGGCAAATCTTGTTTGCTCATGGAGAATCATGTTCCTGTAGGGTTCAAAATCTTTGATCCTAGTCGCGTGATCCAACAGACAACTCCTGATGGTGGAGAGTATCACATCTACATCCACTCCTTCCACAGCAAACTTGTAGTTTGCCGGGATCGGCATGTCGTCCTCAAAGCGGGCGGAGCCTCGCAGTGCAGCCACCACACAGCATCCATTCACGGCGGCTTCTCGTGGCTGGCGATCCTTGCCAGGATGGCTGCCGAAGTCGACATAGACTTTGCCATGTCGGAGGGTTTTGGCGTGCATTTTTCTGATCATCCCCTTGAGGGGGAGCCATTGAATCGAGGGATCGGCATCCATCAGTTTCTTCACGTATTGCTCAGCGCCTTTGATGGGTGTATACAAAACAACATCCCTTTTCTTGGTCCTGATTGGCCGCAGGTATTCTGCATGCAAATAATCTGATAGTGGATATGTCTTGGCAATGTCTTTTGCCTTCAAAAAGGCTGCTGCATAGGCACTTTGGGTAAAATGTGTGATGGCCTGATTTCTGACATCAAAAAAATCAAACCTGTCGATGAGTTTTTCATGGTTGTCAACACTGAGCCACCACAGAGCCTTTTGAATCGAGGTGTGCGAATCCAGGGCTCGGGGATTCACTTCAGTCGTGATGAGAATATTCTGTTTTCTGTCCTCGATGCATGTCGCAAACTCCACGTCATAATTTCTGTATTGCAGCAGCATTGGATTTGCCACGATGGGCATAGTGACAATTTTGGCTTGATGACCGATTCGTCTCAGCATATCTACAAGTTGATGGATGGCTTCGATGCCTCCAGTCACAATATGGGCCGGGCATAATACATAAATTATAGTGTCTTGATAAATATGAAGCATTCAAAAAAAATTGTCATCAGATTCTTTGACTCTGGCTTTCTCTTCCCTTCGCGTCAACCAGCCGTCAGCCGGCTTGCCCATCGGATCGGCCCCGCATGGGCTCACAGATCCGCGCTTTGCAACAGGGGGCGACGAAGTTGTCGCAGCAGCTCCTTGTTCAATGCATTCTCACAACTGAGCCACACGATTGGATGGACCGAGCCGCCCTTGGCCTTCTCTGCCGCCACCGCGCAGGCTTGTTGTCGCCCCGAGCGCCAGCGCTCCAGTCGTTCCGCATCTCCAAGCATGGTCTGCAAGGCCTGGTCAGCTTGATTGCGACGTTGCCAAAGGCATGCCACCATCTCTCGCGTGTTGCCGTTGCAATTCGCTGCGAAGGGGAATTCACGCAGCTGCCGTTGCGATTCCTGCAGCGTGTCACCCGCTGCCTTCGCTGGAGCACTCCCTGCAACGCCCAGCGTCGCCAGGGCTGCGATGACCATCATCCCCAACAGTCGCGGTGGCCACTCCAGAACCAAGGGGGGCCTTGGCCCCCCTGCTCCCTCACTCTTCACACCAGCGTTGGCAGTGGGCCAGTGAGGTTGGCGACGCTGGCCTGCTGGAAGCGCAGCCGCTCGTTCTCCACATCCACCGCGATTGTTGCTCCAGCTGGGAACGTGCCCCCCAGAATCGCTTTGGCAATCGGGGTTTCCAGCTCCCGTTGAATCGCCCGCTTGAGGGGCCGAGCACCGTACACCGGGTCGTAGCCCACACCGGCCAGCCAGTCGAGGGCCTCGCCATCGAGCTGCAGGCCCAGCTTCCGCTCCTCCAGCCGTTGCGCCAGCCGCTTCACCTGCAGATCCACGATCTGACGCAACTCCTCGGCTTTGAGACTGTGGAAGATGATCGTCTCATCCAGACGGTTGAGAAATTCGGGGCGGAAGTGGGCGCGCAGCGCCTCATTCACCCTCTTTTCCATCTCGCCGTGGCGAGCTGGATCCCCGGCCAGATCAAGGATGGAGGCGCTACCGATGTTGCTGGTGAGGATGAGCACCGTGTTGGTGAAATCCACCGTGCGGCCCTGCCCATCGGTGACGCGACCGTCATCGAGGATCTGGAGCATCACGTTGAACACATCGGGGTGGGCCTTCTCCACCTCATCAAAGAGGATGACGGCGTAGGGACGGCGCCGAACCGCCTCGGTGAGCTGACCGCCCTCTTCGTAGCCCACGTAGCCGGGAGGGGCTCCGATCAGCCGGCTGACGGCGTGCTTCTCCATGTATTCGCTCATGTCGATGCGCACCATGGCCTCTTCGGCATCGAAAAGCTGGGCGGCCAGGGCCTTGCTCAGCTCGGTTTTGCCAACGCCCGTCGGGCCCAGGAACATGAAGCTGGCAATGGGTCGGTTGGGATCGCTCAGGCCTGCGCGGGAGCGCTGGATTGCATCAGCCACGGCCGTGACGGCCTGTTGTTGGCCGATCACACGGGTGTGCAGTTCATCTTCGAGGTGGAGCAGTTTCTCCATCTCGCTCTGCACCAGCTTGCTCACCGGAATGCCCGTCCATTTCGCGATCACCTCAGCGATGTCATCTTCGGTGACCTCCTCCCGCAGCAGGGTTTTGCCACTGTGGCCGCTCGTGAGATCGGCCTCCTTGGCGGCCAGCTTGCGGTTGAGCTCGCCCAGGGTGCCGTACTCCAGCTCAGCAGCCTTGTTGAGGTCGTAACTGCGCTTGGCCTGCTCGATTTGCAGCTGCACCTGCTCGATCTCTTCTTTGATGGCGCCCAGCTCATCGATGGCGCCCTTTTCTTGCTGCCACTGGGCATTGAGGGCGCTCTGCTGCTCTGCCAGCTCGGCCAGCTCCTTCTCCAGACGCTCCAGTCGGTCTCGGCTGCTCGCATCCGATTCGCGGCCGAGGGAGAGCTTCTCCATCTCCAGCTGCAGGATGCGCCGATCGAGTTCGTCGATCTCCTCGGGCTTGGAGGTGATCTCCATCTTCAGGCGAGCGGCGGCTTCATCCATCAAATCGATGGCCTTATCGGGCAGGAAGCGATCGGCGATGTAGCGGCTGGAAAGCACGGCTGAGGCCACGATCGCGTTATCGGCGATGCGCACACCGTGATGCACTTCATAGCGCTCTTTGAGGCCGCGCAGGATTGAAATCGTGTCCTCCACCGTCGGCTGGTCCACAAACACCTGCTGAAAACGGCGCTCCAGGGCGGGATCCTTCTCGATGTGCTGGCGGTGTTCGTCCAGGGTGGTGGCGCCTATGCAACGCAGCTCCCCTCGGGCGAGCATGGGCTTGAGCAGGTTGCTTGCATCCATGGCTCCCCCGGCGGCTCCCGCTCCCACCACGGTGTGGATCTCATCGATGAAGAGCACGATCTGCCCTTCTGAGGCCGTCACCTCCTTGAGCACGGCCTTGAGCCGCTCCTCAAATTCACCGCGATACTTGGCGCCAGCGATCAGGCTGCCCATATCCAGGGCAATGAGCTGACGGTTCTGCAGGGCGGAGGGCACATCGCCATTGACGATGCGCTGGGCCAGTCCTTCCACAATGGCGGTCTTGCCCACCCCCGGCTCGCCGATCAGCACGGGGTTGTTTTTGGTCCGTCGGCTCAGGATCTGAATGGTGCGGCGAATCTCCTCATCCCGGCCGATCACGGGATCCAATTTGCCTTCGCGGGCAGCGGCGGTGAGATCGCGGCCGTATTTCTCCAGAGATTCGTAGGTGCCCTCCGGGTTTTGATCGGTCACTTTCTGGCTGCCGCGCACGGCCACCACGGCTTGTTTCAGTTTCTCGGCGTTGCAACCGCACTGGCTGAGCAGCTGCTTGCCGCAGCGGTCGTCAATGGCCAGGGCCAACAACAGATGCTCGATGGCGATATAGCTGTCGTCAAAGCTTTTCTTCAGAGAATCGGCCTGATCCAGCACGCTGTTGAGCGCCTTGCCCAGATAGGTGTTGTCCGGAGCGGTGCTGAGACTGGGCTGGCTGGCGATGAAAGCGTCGATCTTTTGGCTCAGGGTGCCCACCTCCACGCCCGCTTTCTGCAGAATGCGGTTGGCGAGACCTTCCTGGGCCAGGAGGGCAGCGAAGAGGTGCTCGCTCTCCATTTGCTGTTGCCGTTTCTGCTGGGCCAATTGCTGCGCAGCAACGACAGCGGCCCAGGCCTTCTCCGTGAACAGTTCGGCGGTGGGATGCATGGTGGCGTGAAATGGCGTGTGGACTGACCGTATGGCGTCTTGCCAGCAGCACCCCGGGAGGAGGTCCGAATCGATGGGTTCGGGCCTCCCCACCACTGGTGGGCGCTCCTCACCAGATTGGCGAGGGAACCGTCCAGCGTCCTCAGGGAGATTGGTTTTGTGACGGATTGGTGGTCGCGATTGTTGCCGCGAGGTGGGCTTCAAGCCAGCCGCCCAGCCTGGCCACACCGCCAAGATGGACCCATCACGGCAACCTTTCCCCCTCCTTTGCCCATGGCTCCTCCTTCGACCGATCCTTCCGACCCCACCCTTGTGCGCGCCCTGGCCGAAGCCTCCCGAGAGTTTGACCCAACCGGGGCCGATCCAGAACGGAATTGCTGGATGGCTGTTCACCGCCATGTGCATGGGGTGTTGCCTTCGGAATACGACATCCGGGAGGTGCCCGAAGCGCTCTATTTGGCGGTGTTGGCCCAGCGCCGGTCACTGCCCAGTTGAGCGCAGACACCCCCTTCAGCGACTGAGACGGAACCCTGCCAAAAAAATCCCCCCGACGGACAGCGTTCGTCGGGGGGATGGCAAAGCAGATTCGGTTCCACGCAGGCCAATTGGCCTGCCCAGCCGATGATCAGGCCCAACCCTTGGCGGATTGATCGATCACATAAGCCGCCACATCAGCGATGTCTGTCTCGCTGAGCTTGCCACCGAAGGCGGGCATGGCATTTTTACCGTTGGTGACCTGGTAGGCCACAGCAGCCTCAGGGCCATCGGAATAGTTGGCCAGATAGGCCTTGAGCGCATCGGCCTTGAGGGTGCGCTCGGCATTCACCACATTGCCGCCGCCCATGTGGCAGGCCGCGCAGTTGGCGGAGAAGATCTGGGCGCCATGGGAGGCATCAGCCGCGAAGCTCGGGGCGGCACCAAGCACAAGGGCCAGACACAGAGCGAACAGAGAGAGAAGACGACGCATGGGAGGTGCTGAACGCACACGCAACCGCAACACGCTAAAGATGTGTTGGGCTTTTGTTGCCATTCCTGACAGATCTGCAACATTTGAGCGTTGCAGCATGCTTCGCCCTTCTTGATTGCTGCTCGCCGCCAACCACCGCCAGCCCGGATCCACTCAGCCGTGGGGCACCGGACCCCGGTGGGGAACAGCGGCGGTTTCGAGCACCCTCTCCAGGGTGGGCGCGAAGCTTTTCAGCCCAAACCGCTCAGGGGGGCTCACAGGCTGGTGCACAAAATGGCGCTGGCGGATGGAGAAGCGGTCCCAGGCGTTCACCTCCAGCCGGAGCAGGCGGATCAACCCCTCGATCAACCAGCCTTGCAAATCCAGCCCCACCGGTGGGTGCCACACCCCCCGCCAGCGGCAGAGGGTTGCCACAGCGTCGTTCACCGTCAGTGGCGCCTGGCCCAACACCAGGCGCCGCACCGGACCCTGCCCAGCTTCTGGGTTGGGTTGGTGGGGCGTGGTGGCCAGGTGGGCGCACACCGTGGCGATATCGGCGGCGTGAATGAAATGGAAACTGGCATCCGCCCGTAGCCAGCGGGCCAACCACAGCCAGCGCAGGGCTTCGCCCACCCCGGCCGTGAGGTAGCTCGTGGGGTGGGGATCGCCACTGCCCAGCCGCCCTCCGAACACCAGCGTGGGGAAGACCGCCACAATTCGCTCGGCCAGCGGGTGCACCTCCAAATCCTGCAGGCACTGGGCCTTGGTTTGGATGTACTCCGTGCCATGGGCCCGTGCCTCAGGCAAGAGCTGCAGATGGCGATCCAAAATGCTGGCGGTGGAGAAATAAATCACCTGCTCCAGCCGCTCAGGATCGAGCATGCCGAGCAATGTCTTCACCGCCACCACATTCACATCCTGAGCCCGCTTGGGATCGCCCCAGGCCGTCGCGGTGTGAATGACCCGTTGGGCGCTGGCAATGGCGCTGGCGTGGGGCTTCAGATCGCGCAGATCGCCCACCAGCAGAGTGATGCGTGGGTCGCTGCGCGGCACCGCCATGAGTTTGGCTGGATCCCGCAGGAGCAGCAAGAGATGGGCCTCACTGTGCCGGTAGAGGGTTTCGGCGATGTATTGGCCCACGCAGCCGCTTGCCCCTGTGATCAGAATCCGTGGCGCGGCACGACTGGCTGAGCTGGACGCCGTCACACCGGAGCTCCAAGGAGCTCGGGGATGGCCTTGCCCGTTTCAAAGAACACTCTGGCGTTGTCCTCTGGGGTGCCAGGCAGGATGCCGTGCCCCAGATTGAGAATGTGGCGACGCCCTCGCGCTTTGCGCACCGTGTCAAGAATCCGCTCGCGAATGGCTTGCGGCGTGCCAAACAGCAGCCCTGGATCCACATTGCCCTGCACTCCTAGTTCGGCGGGCAGGCGGGCACAGCCATCGGCCATGTCCACGGTCCAGTCCAGGGAGATGATGTCGATCCCGGTGCGCGCCATGCGCTCGAGCACACCAGCGCTGCCAGAGATATAGAGAATCAGCGGCGTGTCTGGGTGGGTGGCCTTCACTTGCTCGATCACCCGCTTTTGATAAGGCGCCGCAAACACGTCGTAATCGATCGGGCTCAGCTGCCCCGCCCAGGAGTCGAAAAGCTGCACCACCTGGGCGCCGCAATCAATTTGATAGCGCACATAGGTGGCGATCGAATCCGCCAAGTGAGCCAGCAGCTGATGGAGCAAGGCCGGCTCTTGAAAGGCCATCGCCTTGATCACCGAATAGGTTTTGCTGCTTTTCCCCTCCACCGCATAGGCCGCCAGGGTCCAGGGGGCTCCCACGAAGCCAAGAACGGTGGCCTGCTGGCCCACAGCCTGGCGAAGCCGACCGAGCACCTCTCCCACAAATGGGACGGATTGTTCAGGGATCAGGGGCTTCAGGCCATTCACCTGAGCCTGGCTGCGGATCGCTGGCTCAATCAGGGGCCCTTTGCTCTCCACGATGTCGAATTCGATCCCCATCCCGGGCAGGGGGGTGAGGATGTCGGAAAAGAGGATCACGCCATCGGGATGGAAGGCGTGAAAGGGTTGCATCGAGATCTCGTAGGAGAGATCGGGTTGTTCGGAGCGCTCCCGAAAGCCCGGGTGGCGATCCCGCAAGTCCCGATACACCTTCATGTAGCGGCCTGCCTGACGCATCATCCAAACCGGAGGCCGCTCCACGGGTTCCCCTCGGGCAGCTCGTAGCAGGAGGGGGAGCGTGTCGGCCATGGAAGCGGGGTGGCAGGCAGAGGAGCGCTCGAAACCTAGCCGAGCGCGCCCCGACGCTTCTTTTCTTGCTGAAGCATGGCTGAAACCGCGACGTGTTTCTTCATGCTTCAGGCTGCCATCAAGCCGGCTTGCGAGCGATCACGTAAAGGGCATCAGGCTCCCTGAGCGGCCCATCAAGCTTGGGATCAGGCGAACGCAATTCTGTGTGGGTCAAGCCAGCTTTTTGGCAAACATGCACCACATTTTCGCGATCAAACATGAATTGAACATGACCGTTGCAGTAGGCCATGTAGGTCACCTGATCCATGCGGCTGCCCGTATCCATCCATCCAGGCTTCCAGATGGCTTCGCTGTGACCTTCAAAATAGCGTCTGCTCTCTGCGTAGGCTCTGAGCACAGGCTCGGCATCGGGAACGGAAAAGAAAAAAGCACCACCGGGCTTTAGGATTCTTTCGCAATCATTGAGTAAAAAATCTAGTTGTTGGCTCGTCAGGCGCTGCAATGTGTTGCGAGAAAAGAGGACGTCAACGGAGCCGGATGGGAAGGGGAGGCCATTGCGCAGATCCCAGAAAAAATCACACTCTAAATTCGTGTCGAGCGTCAGCCAGTCCGGGTTTTCGAGGTGGGAATGGCCAAGCTCAAGATTGATCGGCACACTCTCATCCAAGAGCTGTTCGACTTTTCCTAGGGTTTCCGCCTCCAGTTGTTCAATCCTTTTCCGTTGTCTCCGGTCCAGGTAAAGTGCTTTTGCAAAGAGAAAGGGCCGAAGCAAGCCAGGCATTGTCAGAATGCAGATTCTTCCACCCAACAAGTCTATCCAGCTCTTTCGCTTTGTCATTTTTTCTGTGGAGGGATGCAAGCGATTGCGCAGGGCCCTCCCTCTGCTGCTGTTCCCCCTTTTGGCTGGGCTGCAGGGCTGTGTGCCACTGCCGCTGATCAATGGGGAGACCGTCTACGTGATGGTGGTGACCCAAAGGCGATTGGATTGGCTCAAGCGCGATGAGACGGAGGCCCTGTTTTGGAAGCCTCTGATGGACGAGTTCCATCGTTTGCATCCAAATGTGCAGGTGAGCACATACACCGTCGATGAACAGGCGGCGCCAGACGAGCTGAAGCGCCGCACGGCCCGCGGGCTTGGGCCCGATCTGATCCTGGCGCGGGCGCCCATGGTCAACACCCTCTTCTCCGAAGGCCTGATTGCACCCGTTCCCAACACCCCCTCGATGCGGCGAACCATCGCGTCTGTGTCGCCTCGCTTTTTGGACCGTGTGCGGCTCAGCTCTGGCCTGTCGGGGCTCCCCTTGAATGAATTGGTGAGTTTGGCTTGTTACAACCGCCAAAAAGTCCCCACCCCACCCCGCACCACCGAGGAGCTGATGGCCCTTGCCGCCGCAGGCCAAACAGTCGGCCTCTCCATTGATCCCTACGGAATCTGGTGGACGGCCGGCACGCGTGGGGCGGACCACGCCATGGTCTCCATCTTGACTGGGGTTCCTCCCGCCAGACAAGCCGAGCGAGCCAAGGATGAGGCGGCCATCGTTGCCTGGCTGGCCTGGTTGCGTCAGATCGCCCAGCAGAGCAGGGTGGATCTGGCCAGTGGCCCGGAGGAACTCACCAAGGGCTTGATTGCTGGCCGGCTGGATTGGATCCCCTGTTTCAGTTTGACGCTCAACAGCTTGCAAAACGCCATGGGCGACAGGCTCGGGGTGAGCGCGCTGCCCACGGGGCCGGGCGGGGGACCCAGCCCCTTCAACTCCCTGCAGGTGTGGGCCTTTGGCCTGGATTCCAGCGCCAGCCAGCGGCAGAGTGCCTCCAGCCTCGTGCAGCTGAGCCTGGAGCCCTTCCTGCAACGCCGTTTGGTGCTCGATACGCAAGAGGTGTTGCCCGTCAACCTCACGGTGCAGACGCCGGTGGCCAGCTCCGGCGTGTTGGCGGCTCTGGCGGAGGCCCATCAACAATTTCTGGCGGGCTCACCTCTCCTGACCAAGCCGTTTACCTTGGTGCACCTCAGTGAGCTTTCCCATCGCTTGGAGGTGGTGATTCAGCAGGTCATGGTGGGGGTGCTGACGCCCCAGGAGGGCGCGAGACAGATGATCCGGCTTGGCGGAGGGGGCACATGAACCTGTTGTTGATGCAGGGCCTGGGCTGGCTTGGATTTTTGGGGCGCCCCTTTGTGCTGGAGCAGTTGCTCTGCGCCGCTCTGGTCTTCGCGCTGTTGGCGGTGTTTCGTCGCCGTCAGCCGTGGCTGCGGCGAGCGCCAAGGATCCTTCTGCTGCTGGGTGGCACGGCGCTGGCGATGGTCCTGGCGGCGCTTCTGGGCAGGCGTTTCGGGTTGCTGCTGCTCGGCGCCCAGATTCTGGCCGCCTTCTGGATCCTGCGTTTGTTGGAGCGGTTTCTCCTCCAGCGATGGCTCTCGCCCGCTGCCTTCCATGGCTTGGTGAGTCGGATCTTGCGACCCGCCTTTTCCCTGGTGGTGGTGGTCGTCGTCCTGGACGCTGTCGCCTCGTTGCGAGATCTGGCATCGATCTCCCTGGGCACCTGGTTTGGCAGCGAGATCCAGCTCGGCACCCTTTCGATGGTGCTTGTCGTGCTCTATTTCGTGGTGGCTGGATCGGTCTATCCCGCCCAGCTGGTGGGCTGGCTGGCCAGGCGTGCTTTGGCGATCAGCGAGGGGAGCCAAACCGCGTTGGTCACCCTGCTGCGCTACGGGGTGATTGGCTTGGGGGTGATGTGGGCTCTGGCGCGCCTGGGCATCGATCGGGCGGGCCTGCTGGCGGTGGCTGGCGGTCTTTCGGTGGGTCTGGGATTTGGCGTGAAGGAGGTGTTTTCCAACTTCATCAGTGGCCTCTGGTTGCTGATGGAGGGCTCCGTGAGGCCAGGAGAAGTGCTGATTCACGACGGCGACGCCTGTGAGGTGCGCAGTTTGGATCTCAGAGCGGCCACTTTGCTGCGGGCCAGTGACAACGCTGAGCTTGTGGTCCCCAACCAGAGTTTTTTCACGTCCACCACCACCACCTACACCCGCAGCGACCGGATGCGCCGCTGCAACCTGGAGGTGTCAGCCCCCAGCAGTTGGACGCCGGATCAGATGATCGCTCTGCTCATCGAGTTGGCTGCCAGCCACCCGAAGGTTCTCCGGTACCCTGCGCCGGAAGCTGTGTTGCTGGGTTTCAGCCCCACATCCCACACCTACAAGCTTTCCTTTTCGATCATCGATCCCCTGCGGGCCAACACGATTCTCGCGGAGGTGAAGCTGGCCCTCTGGCGCCGTTTTGATCAGGAAGGCTTGCTGATGTCCCCGTCTGGAGAGGGCTCCAAGTCTCCTGTCAGCTGAAGCGCTACTCGCCCCGTTCCACCCCCTCCTGGAGCCAATCCTTGGCGGCTGGGCCCTAGGGCTGTGGGCTGGCTTCAAAGTTGGGGAGGCTGGGGCGCTTGCAGATAACGGCTCACCACCACAGCGATCACCACAGCGATGTAAAACGGACCCAGCACGCTCAGGGCCACACTGGCCAGCCGGGCCAGGGGTTCTGTTGGAGCAATGTCCCCGTAGCCCACGGTGGTGAGGCTGACAAAGGCGAAATACATGATGCGGTGCACATTCAGGTCCCAGGCGGAGGTGGCGGCCAATGCGGAGCCGAGAGGAGGCAACTGCACCAGCGCCCCGGTCGCCGTGTCGCGAAAGGAGCCGGGCACGAGGCTGTCGATCACGGTGAGCAGGAGGCCACCATGGATCCCAAGCAGGAGGTAGCCGGCCAGGCCACCCGCTAAAAGGTCACCCTGGGAGGGCACCTCTCTGGCCAGCCGGCCCAGCAAGCGCACCAGGCTCCAGCTGATGAACACCAAAAAAAGACCCAACAACGGCAGGCCGGTGATCAGCAGGCTGCGCGGGTTGAACACCCACAGGATCTGGGCCACGATCGACGCCGCCCCGATGGCCAGGTAGGCCCGCTTCCCCCATCGCCTGCCCCAAGCCGGCCGGTGGGTGAGGCCCGCCATCAGGAGCACACAGATGCAGGGATAGCCCAGCCAGGTGAGGCGAGTCAGTGCCGGTGGGAGCACCCAGCTGGCCATCACGGCCAGGCAAACCCACAGGAGCTGTCGAAAGAAGCCGTCCCGCTTCTGTGGGCGCACCCGCCACCTCCTCTCAATCGCTCAAGTTGGCGTTGGCCTCCCGCTCAAGGCTCTTCACCTCATCGCGACGTAACACCAACACACTCAGCGGAGGCAGGCAGAGATCGAGGGATTGCTCATAGCTGTGGAGGGCCCAATCATCGGTGAATTTGCCACCGAGATTGCCGATGTTGCTGCCCCCATAGCGGCCGCTATCGCTGTTGAACACCTCCGCGTAGAACCCTTGCAGAGGGACGCCAATGCGGTAGTGGGAGTGGGTCTGCGGGGTGAAGTTGGCCACCACCACAAGCCAATGGCCTGTGATGCTCTCGCGCCGCATGAAGCTGATCACTGAATTTGTGTTGTCGTTGCAATCAATCCACTGGAACCCGTATTGATTGAAATCATCCCTCCAAAGGGCAGGCTCATTCTTGTAAAAAACGTTTAGATCGTCGATCATCCTCTGCAGGCCCTGATGGGGTTCGTACTGAAGGAGTTCCCACTGCAAGTCTCCCCAGACATTCCACTCCGCCCTCTGGCCAAACTCCATCCCCATGAAAATAGTTTTTTTGCCGGGATGGGTCCACATGTAGGCCAGGAGCGCACGAACATTGGCAAACTTTTGCCAGTCATCTCCAGGCATTTTATGGAGCAAATTGCTCTTGCCATGCACCACTTCGTCGTGGCTTAGGGCAAGCATGAAGTTTTCTGTGAAGGCATACCAGATCGAAAAGGTGACATTGTTTTGGTGGAATTGCCGGAACCATGGATCCATCTCGAAATAATCGAGCATGTCGTGCATCCAGCCCATGTTCCACTTCAGATTGAATCCCAGCCCGCCAATGTCTGTCGGTTGGGTCACCAGCGGCCAGGTGGTGGATTCTTCAGCAATGGAGAGGGCGCCGGGGAAATGTTGGAACAGCACGTGGTTGGCTTGCTGCAGGAATCTCACCGCCTCGGTGTTTTCTCTGCCCCCGTGCTCATTGGCAATCCACTCCCCTTCGGGCCGGAGGTAATCGCGATAGAGCATCGATGCCACCGCATCGACCCGAATGCCATCAATATGAAATTCCTCAAACCAATACACGAGGTTGGCAACCAGGAAGTTGCGCACTTCATTGCGGCTGTAGTTGAAGATCAGCGTTCCCCACTCCTTGTGCTCTCCAATGCGGGGATCGCCATGCTCATAGAGGTGGGTGCCATCAAAAAATGCCAAGCCGTGGGCATCTTTGGGGAAGTGGCCGGGCACCCAGTCGAGGATCACGCCGATCCCTTCGGCGTGGCAGCGGTCGACAAAGGCGCGGAATTCATCCGGGGTGCCATGGCGGCTGGTGGGCGCATACCATCCGGTCACTTGATAACCCCAGGAGCCATCGAATGGATGCTCCGAAATCGGCAGCATTTCGATGTGGGTGAATCCCCGCTGCTTGACGTAGGGAATCAGGCGATCGGCCAGCTCGGCATAGGTGAGCAGACGCGCCCCCGGCTTGAGATCGGCCGCGGGCACGGGGGGCCTGGCGGTGCCATCCGCCTCGATGAAGGGCTGATCGGCGGCGCCATGCATCCAGCTGCCAAGGTGCATTTCATACACCGCGATCGGCTGGTCGAGGGGGTTGCGGTGGTCTCGCTGGTCGATCCAATGGCCATCATTCCAGTGATATCGGCCCAGCTCGGCCACGATCGAGCCGTGGTTCGGCCGCACTTCATGGCGGAAGCCGTAGGGGTCTGACTTTTGATAGCAGTGGCCGTTTTGGGCCCGCACTTCGTATTTGTAGGTGGTGCCGACCGGAAGGCCAGGGATGAACAGTTCCCAGATCCCACCCAGGCGCAATTGCATCGGGTGATGGCGGCCATCCCAGCCGTTGAAGTCTCCAAGCACCGCCACGCTGCGGGCATGGGGAGCCCAAAGGCAGAACTGCACCCCGGCCACTCCGTCCCTCTCGCCCACATGGGCTCCCATGAACCGCCAAATGTGGTGATGGTTGCCCTCCGCAAAAAGGTGCCTGTCCAGTTCGCCCATCCACTCCTGGCGAAACGCCCAGGGATCGTGCTGGATGTGTTCGATGCCTGCTCGCCGCACCCGGTAGCGGTAAGTCGCGCCGGGGTTGTGGCCCAGTTCCGCCTCAAACACCCAGGGATGGTTGGGAGTGGACATGGGAAGGGGTTCGCTCCCCTCGAACAACAGCTCCACCCGCTCCGCCTCTGGCATCCAAGCGCGCACCACCCATCCCACCCCTTCCAGGGGCTGGGGACCCAGTACGGCCAGGGGGTGGTCGTGGCGGCATTCCGCTAGCCGGTTGGCATCGTCGACCATCCAGTCGAGGCGGGTCATGGGGTGAGGGTGGCGAAGGGGCGCGTCGGGAGCTTACGGCGGGCTTGCCGACCCGCCTTCCTAGGGCTGGGCCGAAGGGGTGGCCAGCGGCGGATCCGTTGGGAAATCGACACCCACGATTTGGTTGGTGCTGTCAAGAATTACGAACAAATTGTCGGTGGTGCGCGTGAACTGGATGTTCACCAACACCAACTTCAGCTCCGCCGTGCTCTCAGAGCGGGCAATCCGGCGCACCTTGATGAAATTGCCCGTGTTCCTCTGCAGCTGTTGCCACTTGCGTTGCAGGGTGGCTGGCGGGATTTCCTCCTGCAGCTCCGTGGAGAGAAAGCTGGAGGCTGCCACAAAGCGGCCGTCCGTTAGCGCTCCCATGAAATCAGCGACCACCTTCTCGGCCGGCAGGTCCGCCATGTTGATGTGATATCCCGCCAGCAGGCCCTTCTCATCGATCACCATCAGCAGCGTGCGCTCTCCGCGGCTGGTCTGCAGTTTGGCCTCAACCGTGCTGGAGTCGATCCCGGGGATCACCGAGGTGATCACCCAGCTGAGCACCTTGGGCTGCTTGCGCATGTTCATCGCCACCAGATAGGGGCTGGTCATGCGCTTCAGCTCGGGGGCGAACTGGTCGTAGCGGGCTTGGGCATCCCCCTCCCGCAGGGCCTTCAACACGCGCTCAGCGGCGATGCGGGCCCGCTGTTCCACGGCGGCAGCGCTGGTGGGCAACGGCATGACCACCTTGGGGCCTGCGCCGCTCGGCGCCACCCCCTGGGCCCGGGAAGGCGCAGGCCAGGGAGCGACGGCCAGGGCCGCCGCGGCCAGGGCGATCACTCCAAAGCGCGGGGACACAGGGGGCATACGAAAGCCAACGGAATCGCCGTCAGTTTGCGGCAATGGCGGCTTTCCCGCCATCCTGATCCCCAGGAAACAGGGGGTGGATCGCCAGCTCGGCGCCTGCAAGCAGGAGGGTGAGCGTGATCGGTCGATGGCTGGCGGAGGGCCCGCTGCGGGGCTGCTGGCCATCGCCCGCGTTGACGGCCACCTGGGGCCAGGCCGCCGGGGCGAGAGACAGGCGCAACCGCTCCCCCACCTGGAGGGTGGCGGCGATGGGCTGCAGCTCCAACCTGCGCTCTCGCGCCTCGCTGGCGGCCTCGCCCAGCGCCCGAATCAGGCCGGTGCAGAGTTGGCGGCTGGCTGAGCCATCGGCGCTCACCACGGCCAGGGCCGCGCAGAGATCGAAACCGGGCTGATCCGCCTGCACTCGCAGCTGCAGGGTGGGTCGGCCCAGGAGCTGAAGGGCTTGGGCGAGGGGAGCCGTGGTGAAGCAGGCCACCTCGGTGCGCCCATCCAGATCGCTGCGATCCGGCAGGCAGGCCTCGCCCCCCCCCAGGTGCCCCCCCCGCCCGGGCACCGGTCGCCAGGGATCGTGCACCAACAGCACAGGTCGCTGGAGCGCGTCCTCGCCGGCATCCAACAGCCGACCCTCATCGCAACGGATGGCCGCTCCCCCGTCGCTGCCCAAACGCCAGCTCAGCCGCTTGGCTGGCGCAGCGGGGTCGAGGGCAAACCACGCGTCGGTGGTGGCATCCTGCAGCCAGATCTGCCCGGGCGCGGTGGAACGGGGGGAGGAATCGCCCGGCCCCCTCCCCTGCAGGCCCTCGTCGAGGAACTCCCCCCCGCCGAGATGCCGGCGGAAAAAGGCCAGCTGCTCCCGGTCGATCCCCCCCCGCCACTGCAGGTGGCTCCAGGCACCGACATGGAGGGTGGGCTGTCCGCCTTCGGCGGTGGCGCGCTGCCAGAGGCGCAACAGGCCGCGCAGGTGGGGATCATGCCAGCCGCCGATGAGCAGCATCGGCCTGCGCAACAGCGCCATGGGGGGCTGATGCACACGCCAGCCAGCGGGCGCTTGCGGATCGGCCCGCAGCCAAGCCAGACCCATCCCCTCGGGGTCATGGCGCTCCAGGAGGCTGAGGCCGTCGCGCAGATAGGCGCCCGTCTCCAAGCTGCGTCGCAGCTCCTCCCATCCCCGCTCATCGCCACGCCGTTGGGCCCCCTGGGCCGCCAGCTGCAGGGCCCACCCCAGGCCCAGGGCCCACCAATGGGCCCCCCCTTCGCTGGCCCAGTCCAGCCGTTCGTCCAGGCCACACATGGCCGGCGCCAGGCAATCGGGCAGCGGGTCGGGCCCCTCCGGGGCGAGGACGGACGAACCTGGCTCTGCCTTGGCCGAGCCGGTCTCCTGCCGGCCAGCGTTGAGCAATTGGCTCAAGCCCTGATAGGAGAAGCCATAGGTGCCCAGCCGGCCATTGCACTCAGGCAAGCATCGCGCCCACCGCACCGCCTCGGCTCCATCGGCAGCCTCCTGGGGGAATCCCCTGAAGGTCCCCTCCGACTCGCCCCTGCCGCGCACGTCCTGCACCACCACCACAAATCCCCGTTCGGCATACCAGTGCGGGTGGGCGTAGGTGATGGTGGAGGCCAGGGCAGAGCCGTAGGGCTGGCGCATCAGCAGCACGGGCCAGGGACCCTGACCCGCTGGAGTCCAGATGCGGCTTGCCAGGCGGACGCCATCGGAGCAGGGCATCCAGGCCTGCTGGAAGCCCATCACTCAGCGCACATCCGGGCAATGCAGCCCGATCACATACGTGGCGAGCACTTCCGCATCCACCTGGCTCAGTCCCTGGCTGCTCGCCACCATGGCGATCGACTCGGGCGAGGTGGCCGACTGACCGGAAGCGTTGAGCTGTTTGAACTGGGCGCAAAGGCTCTTGGCCAGAGCCGGGTTTTGTTTGACCGATTCCAGCAAGGCCGAGGCGGCCCGCAGCGGGGAGGCCCAAACCAAACTGAAGGCGAGGCCACCGGCGAGCAGGAGCTGCTGAACAGAGGGGTGGCGGGGGTGGATCATTCGGGAGGGGATCCCAATCCAAGGGAGATCTCTATTCCATTCACGGCTGGTCTTCCCCCTCGCCAGGGAAGGGTCAGTTCGCTGAGCGACTGGTGCCCGCCGCACGGATCCACCCCCGCACGGTGGCCAGCGTCAGAGGTGGCGCAGCTGCTCCGAGCAGTCGCCTGCGCAGCCGGTTCACCTGCACCTGCAGGCGCTGGGGGTCGGCCTCCGCCAGGGCACGGGCTTCAGAGAGGCCCGCATGGAGCAACAGCGAGGCCTCCTGCGGGGTCAGGTTGGCCTCCGCCATCAGCCTGGCTTGCGCCCGCAGCCGCAGCAGGCGAGATTCGCTCGCCCCACCGGAGCGGGCCATGGCCCGCAGCCTTTCCCCGGGCAGGGTGCTCAATTGCTCCCAGGTGGTGACGCCAGCGTTGAGCAGGGCCGCCTGCTCCTGGCGGAAATGTCCCGGCAGCCCCGCCAGCTCCGCGCTCTCGCCAGATCTCAAGAGGGTCGGCGCTCCACGTTGATCTCGCCGCTCTTCAAATCCAGCGTGGCCTCCGCCAACACCACGGGCTTCGAGACCCCAGCCTCGGCCGGCTCCAGTCGCCGCAGCCGCACCCGCACCAAGCCATCGGCAGGGGATCGCCCGGTGGGCCGCAGGTTGCGAGCCACCTGCTCGGCCGTTGGCCCCTCCGCTTCGGGTGGCAGATCCGGAGGTGCCGCGGCCACCACCAGATCGGATCCGTTGTCAAACACCACCGGCACGGTGATGGCGCCCGGCACGGTGACGCGGGGGCTGTAGCTCACGGCAAAGGCCGCGCAGGAGATCGCCAGCAGAGCCGTGAAGCTGGTCACCCCCACCAAGCGAAACCGGATTCCCCAGCGCGCCACAAAAGCCGCCACGGTGAGCAGCAACAGCCCCCCCGCTGCCAACGCCAGCCATTTGGAGGCCACCAAGAGAATCGGATCCGCGGCCATGGGACTGGTCAGGACGTACAGGCTCCTTATATTGCGCCCGCCCGACGGGGGGGTCACCCAGGCAGATGAATCAGCTGCCTGAGCCCCAAAGGGCCCCGCGCCATGGCTTGGTCAAACGTTTGACCCAGCCCCCCACCCTGCTCCTGCGCACGCTGGCGCGCGGTGTGGGGTGGTTGTTCCTGTTGGGGCTGGTGGCCCTGGTGGCGGCGCTTCTGGTGGCCTGGCAGCGCTCTGATCTGCTTCTGGGCCGCCTCTACGACCACTGGCGCCCCTGGCTGGAGGGTCAGGTGGGAAAGGTCATGGGCCGCCCCCTGCAGCTGGGCCCTTATCGCGGCTTTGGTCCTGAGGGGGTTCGGCTTGGACCGAGTCGCTTTCTGGCTGGACCCCAGGATGGTTCCAGCGCCGGGGTGCAGGGCCTGGTGGTCCGCATCGACCCCATCGCGAGCTGGCGCGACCGTTCGCTTCGCCTCAGCTTCGATTTGCAGGGGGCCCAAGCCGATCTGCGCCGCAATGCGGCCGGCCAGATCTGGGTGTTTGGCCGGGTGGCGCCGGGACGTCAGCCCCCCCGCCTCCATCTCACCTTCCGCTTGCTCCAGCCCGCCCGGGTGCGCCTTTGGAACCTTGGTGCCAACCGCAAGCCCCTGGAGCTGGATCTGGTGGGCCAGGCGGCGGTGGTGATCCATGAGCAGGCCGTCGACTGGCGCGCCAAGGCCCAAAGCCCCGGCCAGGCCGGGGTGGCCCGACTCCTCGGCGGCGGCAACTGGAAGACCCAGAGCTGGCGCACGGATCTCCTGGCCACGCGCTGGGAGGTGGCGCCGCTGATCCAGCTCCTGCCGCTGGCCGGTCAAGTGCGTGGCGTGGGCAGCGGCCAGGTGGCGTTGAGCCTGGAGAAGGGCCAGGCCAGTTGCCAGGGGGCCCTGGTGGGGGAGGGGTTGGCCTGGCAGCTGAAGCCCGCGGCACCGAGGCTCGAGCTGGCCAGGGCCCCGCTGCGCTGCAAGGGCAGGCAGATCTCCCTGGCCAGCAGTGACTGGCGTGTGGGCAGCTGGAGCGGGCGCGTCAGCGGGGATTTGGAGGGCCGCCAGCTGCAGCTGCTCACCACGGCCCGACCGCCCGCAGCCCTCGGCGTTGGCGCCCTGCCCCTGCAAGGGCGGTTGGAGGGGAGCATCGGCGCTGGCGGTCTGCAGCGGGTGCGGCTCACGGCCCAGCGGGGCCGCACCCGGCTGGCGGCCAGGGGCCGGCTGGGAACCAGCCTGGAGCTGGTGGGCGATTGGGATCTTGCCCTTTCAGATTTTCCGCGCAGCGCCGCGCTGCCCCCCTGGCTCAAGGAAGGGCCCCTGCGGGGCAACCTCGACGTGGGCGGCAGCTGGGCCGCCCCCCGGCTGGCGGTGGCCACGGGCCAAGAGCGCCACAGCTTGTTGGGGCCATGGCGGGCAGAGCTCGAATGGAGCAACGGCCTTCTGGCCATGCGGCGCCTTCAAGCGGAACAGCTGCTTGCCAGGGCCACCCTCCCTTTGGCGGTGCGGCCTGGTCAAGGGTTGGTGGCGGGTGATCTGGAGGCCCAGATCGCCCTCTCCCCCTACCCGCTGGCTCGCCTCAATCCCCTGCTTGGCACCACCCTCGATGGCCTGATCGAAGCCAAGGGGTGGGTGCGCGGGCCGCTGAGGCGGCTGCGACCCGATCTGGATCTGCGGCTGCAGCGGCCCAGGGCAGGTCCCCTGCGGCTGGAGGAATCCTGGAGTGGACGGTTGCAGGTGGAGTTGGATCCCACCAATCCGTTGGGCGGCAGCGTGGGAGGCGGCAGCGTGAGGATGGCAGCCCTCGCCCCCGCCCCGCCAAGCCGCTTGCAGGTGTGGCTGGATCGCCGCTGGCAGCCGCGGCAAATCGCTTTGGAGCGGCAAGGGGGGCGGCTCACCCTGCAGGGGGAGCCCCGCAGCTATCGCTGGCAGGCGAGCCGCATGCCCCTGCAAGGCATGGTGTTGGCCCTGGGGCAACAACGGCTGGAGTCCCTCCAGGGCGTGCTCGACGGCAAGGGGACCCTCGGCTTCCAACCCCTGGCCTTCCAAGGCGATGTGGTGCTGAGCCAGCCTCGCTTTGTTGGATTGGCGGGCCGACGGGTGCAGGCCCAGGTCTCCTACGCAGGTCGCGCCTATCGGCTGCGTGGCATCGCCGAGCCCCTGGGGGCTGGCAGCATCGACATGAGCCTGGAGGGCCGCTGGCAGGGCCCCTTTCGTGCCCGCTTCCAAGCCCGCCAACTGGATGCCCAGATCTTCCGCGACCTGCTTGCGGTTTCCGGCAAGAGCCGCGCCGGCCAAGCCCGCCGCTGGGGCATGGCGGAGGATTTGGGCCGTTTGGTGTGGGACACCCTCGGCGACAGCCTCGATGCTCAGTTGCTGGCCCTCGATCGCGCCAAGGAGATCACCCAGCAACGCAACCAGGCCCTGTTCCGTCCGGTGGGAATCGCCGCGCTTCTGGCCTCCTTGCAAACCAGCGTGGATGCCGACCTCACGGTGCAAGGGCCGGATTGGCCGCGCGCCCAGGTGAATCTCCAGGGGAACGGCCACCTCTGGGTGGGTCTTCCCGATCGGGATCAGGCGCTTACCAGCACCCCCTTCGCGGTGCGCCTGGAAGGTCCGCTGCGGGGCGGGAGCGGCAGCTTCCAGCTGGGAGGCTTGCCCCTTGGCCTGTTGGCCCTGCTCACCCCTGTTCCAGAGACCTTGCGGGGCCAGCTGGCCCTGAGCGGCCGCTACCGGCTGGGCCCCAAGCCCCGGCTGGAGGTGGCCCTTGCCCTGGTCGATGGGGCCATCGGCCCGGCACCGCTGACGCTGGAGCGGGGGGAGGTGACCCTGGAGCAGGGCGCCGTGAAGGTGAATCTGGCGGCCAGGGGTGGAGGCGCGGCCAATGCGGTCACGTTGGTGGGCACCATCCCCCTCAATCCCCGCAGTGGGGGTTTGGAACTCCGTCTCGCCACCCGGGGAGATGGGCTGCGGGTGTTGACCCAGCTGGCGGGGGAGTCGATCGCCTGGAAGCGCGGCAGCACCGATCTGCAATTGCTCGTGCGGGGCAGCTTGAGCAATCCCATCGCCAACGGCTTCATTCGATTGCGTGGAGGGGAATACCAGCTCGTTGGCCAGACCCTTTCCGATGTGGAGGCGACGGTGCTGTTTGATTTCGAGCAGGTGTTGGTGCAGGAGCTGCGGGCGCGGGCTGGGCGGCGGGGGGTGATCCAGGCGGAGGGTCGCATCGGCCTGTGGCGCCAGCTCAGTGCGGAGCCCACCCTGGCTCTGCAGCTCAAGGAGGTGCCCTTTGCCGTGAGCCGCATCTCGGCCCGCAGCGATGGAAGGCTCACGCTTGGCGGCAGTCTGGGCGCACCGGTGCTCGGAGGGGAGCTCACCATCAGCCGCGGCAAGATCAATGCCCAGCCCGGCCAGCTCTCCCCCACCGAACCGGTGTCGAACAGCCCGGCCCAGCCGCGCTCCCTGGCCCAGCTGTTGGAAGAAAAGTGGGATTTCCAGGAGCCCCTGGTGCTCCTGGGCCCGCAGATCGAATCGGTGGGCGCCGTGCGGATGGAGGAGGCCATCCCCCGGCTCCCCTGGCTCAGCTTTCAGGCCCTGCAGCTGCGCTTTGGCCCCGATCTGCGGGTGGTGGTGCCCAATGTGGCGAGCTTCAACACCGGCGGCGCGGTGCGGATCAGCGGCCGCCTCGATCCCAGCCTGCGGGCCAGTGGGGTGGTGCGGCTCCTCTCCGGCCGCCTGAATCTCTTCACCACCAGTTTCAGCCTCGATCCCGATGCGCCCAACGTGGCGGTGTTCACCCCATCCCTAGGGCTGATGCCCTACCTGGACATTGCCCTGCGCACCCGCATTGCTGACAACCTCGGGCTCGTGGCGCCCAGCGGTTTTGGCGAATCCCAATCTGGCGGCAGCCTCACCACAGGCTTGGCCGCCGGTGTTCCCGAGAGCGGTTTTTCCTCCCTGCGCCAGCTCAATTTGATCCTGGTGACGATGAGCGTCAGCGGTCCGGCGGATCGCATCGCCGACTCCATCCGCCTTTCGAGCAATCCGCCCCTCCCCCAGGAGCGACTCGTGGCCCTGATCGGCGGCAACACCCTGGCGGGTCTGAGCCAGGGAGGGGCCGGCACGGCCCTGGCCACCGTGGTGGGCCAGTCACTGCTCTCCCCACTGCTGAGTGGCTTGAGCGATGCCCTGGGGCAACGGGTGAGCCTGGCGCTCTATCCCACCTACATCAACCCCGAGATCGCCAATGCCTCCGTGCGCCAATCCCGCCGGGTGCCCCCCCAGCTGGTGTTGGGGGCGGAGGTGGGGGTGGACATCACCGACCGGCTCAATCTCTCGGTGCTTGCCGCGCCCAACCGCTCCGATGTGGCACCGCAGGTCACGCTCAACTACAAGGCCTCCGAGGCCCTCAATCTGGAGACCTTTGTCGACACGCTCGGCGCCTGGGGCACCCAGCTGCGGCTGCTGATCCGCTTTTGAGGGCGTCCTCTGGCATGGGAGCATGTCGCCTTGTGCCTGCACCACCCGGGGCCTGGATGACCGCTGCCGCTACAGCCCCCCCGGTGCGGGCTCCCGGTTCCCAGCTGATCGGGGTCGACCTGGGGGGAACGGCGATCAAGCTGGGGCGCTTTGATCGCCACGGCACGCTGTTGGCGGAGCTGGATGTGCCCACCCCGCAGCCCTCCGTGCCTGGCGCGGTGGCGGTGGCCATCGCTGAGGCGGTGGAACAGCTCGATCCGCAGCGGCTGGCCGACCGGGTGGGCATCGGTTTGCCCGGCCCCACGGATGCGGCCGGCCGGGTGGCGCGCCTCGCCATCAATCTGGAGGGCTGGCAAGAGGTGCCCCTGGCGGATTGGCTGGAGCCCGAGCTGGAGCGGCCGGTCACCCTGGCGAACGATGCCAACTGCGCCATGGTGGGCGAGGCCTGGCTGGGGGCCGCCCGCGGCTGCCGCCATGCGATCTTGCTCACCCTGGGCACCGGGGTGGGCGGTGGCATCTGGCTGGATGGCGCGCTCTACACCGGCCCTGCCGGTGCGGCTGGCGAGTTGGGCTTGATCGCTGTCGATCCCGAGGGGCCGCCGTGCCGCAGCGGCAATCGGGGCTCCCTGGAACAGCACTGCAGCATCGCTGCCTTGGCGCGGTTGAGTCCCCTCGATCCGCTGGAGCTGTGCCGCAGGGCCGAGGCGGGGGATGGCTCGGCCCTTGCCGTATGGGAGCGCTATGGGCGCTGGTTGGGGATCGGGCTGAGTTCGTTGATCTATGTGCTCACGCCGGAGCGGGTGTTGATCGGTGGCGGGCTGAGTGGTGCGTTTCCCCACTTTCTGCCGGCGGCCTGGCGGGAGATTGAAGCGCGGGTGCTGCTGCCCAGCCGGGAGGGGTTGGTGATCGAGCGCTGTGCCCTGGGCAATGGCGCCGGCCGTCTCGGCGCGGCCCGCCTGGCTTTGGATCGGCTCGTGCCAGGTTGAGATGGGGCGGCCTCAATCATCGCCGAAACGGCGCACAAACCAGCTCTTCACCAGCTGGGTGAGGCAGGCATAGGCCAGCAGGATCAGGATCAGCCAGCCGAAGTAGGCGGCCGGCAGCGGCACCAGGCCGAGCCCCGCGCCGATGGGCGTGAAGGGGATGCTGACGCCAATGGCCATCACCACCAGGGTGATCAGAGCCATCAATGGCTCGGGGTTGCTCTGCAGGAAGGGGATGCGAGCCGTGCGGATGATGTAAACAATCAGCGTTTGTGTGAGCAGGCTTTCCAAAAACCAGCCGCTCTGAAACAGGCTTTGCTGGTCTGGCGAATTGGCTCCAAACACAAACCAGAGCACGGCAAATGTGATGTAATCAAAAACCGAGCTGACCGGCCCAAGAATGAGCATGAAGCGGCGCAGTTGGGGAAGTTTCCATTGGCGCGGCCTGCGGAGATATTCGGGGTCGACGCGGTCAAAGGGAATGCCTGTTTGTGAGAAGTCGTAGAGGAGGTTGTTGAGCAGAATTTGCAGGGGTAGCATCGGCAGAAACGGCAAAAGGATGCTTGCGCCGAGCATGCTGAACATATTTCCGAAGGCTGAACTTGTGCCCATCTTGATGGATTTGCTGATGTTGCCAAAGGTGCGCCGCCCTTCCCGCACGCCCGCGTGAAGCACCAGCAAACTTTTCTCCAGAAGCACGATGTCTGCCGATTCCTTGGCAATGTCGACGGCGGTGTCCACCGAAAGACCGATGTCCGCTTCCCTCAGGGCGGCGGCGTCGTTGATGCCATCGCCGAGGAAGCCCACCACATGCCCCTGGCGACGCAGGAGTCGAATGATGCGCGCCTTGTCCAGCGGCGAGAGCTTGGCAAAGATGGTGGTGATGTCCACCTGCTGGGCCAGGCTGTCATCGTCCATGCTCTCCACCTCGCTGCCCAGGAGCACCCCCTCCACCGCCAGGCCCACGTCGCGGCAGGTCTTCTTGGCGATGACGGGGTTGTCGCCGGTGAGCACCTTCACTGCCACCTGGCCATCCCGGAGCAAGCGCAGGGCTTCAGCGGCGGAATCCTTCGGTGGATCGAGGAAGGCGATCAGGCCCACCAAGATCAGATCCGTTTCATCGGCCAGCCCATAGGGACCCGCTTGCAGAGGGACCTCCTTGTAAGCCACGGCGATCACCCGCAGGCCATCGTTGTTCAGATCGGCATTGAGACGCAACACCGCCTCTCGCGTGGCGTCCAGCAGCGGTCGCACGGCGCTGCCATCCCGCAGGCGGGTGCAGATCGCCAGGGTTTCCTCCACCGCGCCCTTGCAAATCAGCTCGTGGTGGTGGCTGGCCTCTTCCACCACCACCGAGAGACGCCGCCTTTGAAAGTCGAAGGGAATCTCATCGATCTTTTTGAAACTCTCCTCCAATTGCAGAGCAGATTTGATCTCGACATGCTCCAGCACAGCCACATCCAGCAAACTCTTCAAACCGGTTTGGTAGTAGCTGTTTAGAAACGCCATCTGCAACACCTCTTCATTCTCTCTCCCCTGCCAATCCAGGTGTTTCATCAACACGATTCGATCTTGGGTGAGGGTGCCGGTCTTGTCGGTGCAGAGCACATCCATGGCGCCAAAGTTTTGAATGGCGTCGATGTTTTTCACGATCACTTTCTGGCGAGCCATGGCAATGGCCCCCCGTGAGAGATTTGCGGTGACAATCATCGGCAACATTTCCGGTGTCAGCCCCACGGCCACAGACAGGGCAAAGAAGAAGGCTTCCCCCCAGTTGCCTTTGCTCACTCCATTGATGACAAACACCGTTGGTGCCATCACCGCCATGCAGCGCAACAGGAGCAGGCTCACCTGGTTGATGCCCCGCTCGAAGCTGGTGGTTTTCTGCACCCCGGTCACGCTGTTGGCGATGGTGCCCAACAGGGTGCGATCCCCTGTGGCCACCACCACGGCGGTGGCGGAGCCGCTCACCACGGTGGTGCCCAGAAAGCAGAGCGTCGCCAGCTCCAGCGGATCATCGAGCGCCTGCTGGCTGGCAGAGAGGCTGGCGTGCTTCTCCACAGGCAGGGATTCGCCGCTGAGGGCCCCCTGGGAGACAAAGAGATCTTTCGATTCCAGAATGCGCCCGTCCGCTGGCACCATGTCGCCAGCGCTCAGCAGCACCACATCGCCGGGCACGAGCTGCTCCAGGGGCACCTCCTGGATGCCGGGCGCCTCCGCCCCCAGCTCCAGGCCCAGATCCGCTGCCAGGGCCGGAGTGATGTCGCGGTGGGCATCGTGGCGTTTCACCGTGGCCGTGGTGTGCACGAGCCGGCGCAGGCCCGCCGCGGCCTGGATGGAGCGCACCTCCTGGGAGAAGCGCAGCGCCACGCTGAACACAATCATCGTGGCGATGATCAACGCCGCCTTGCTGTCGCCCGTCAGGCTGGAGAGGGCAGCCAGGGCGGCCAGCAAGAGCACCAGGGGGTTGGCGAAGGTGCGCAGCAGTTGCTTGGGCCAGCCCACAGGTTGTTCGTGGGCGATGGCATTGGCACCGACGTGCTCCAGCCGCAGCCGCGATTGCAGCCCGCTCAGCCCGTCAGGGCTGGTGTTGAGACGCTGCAAGAGGGCGTCTGGACTCTCGCGGGCGGCCAGCAGCAGCGCCTCCCGATCGATCTCTGTTGGTGGCGCCTGGCGGCGATGGGCAGAGCGGCTCTTCATCACAGCTGGAACACGGCTATTGGCGGGAGGGTGGTCTTTGGCGCGGGAGTTAAGAGGTTGCCGTTGGGGGAATGGTTCCGGTTGCGTGGCCAGGCACGGTCAAGTTGCTGAGGCTTTCACCTCAATACGCCACGATCAGATGCAGCGTGAACGGGCCGCTGATCTGTCTTGCCAGCAGCCCGCTTGCGGCTGGTTTGTTGCAGCAGGTGTGCTTTCTTGTGTTTGATTTGCTGGTGCAATTGCTGGCCGGCTGTGGTGATGAATTGAGACTTGTATCAGCGTATGCCTCGAAGCTCACCTCTGAAATCCTTGCGGGTTAAGGTTGCGCAACGCGTGCGGAGTTGGGTGAGTTGAAGCCGTTTTCTCTGTCTCCTCTTTTGCGGCGAGTTCCCCAGCCGTTGCCCCGGGCGGTCTTTCAGCCTGTCTGCATCGGTGTGTTCGCTGCGATGGTGGCCGCCAGCCTGGTTGCTCCGGCCTCCACCTTTGGCCAAGCCAGCCCGGCTCCACCACGCACGGTCACGGTGAAAAGTGGCGACACCCTGGAGGGGATCGCGCAGCGCTACGGGGTGTCGGTGGCTGAACTCAAGCGGGTCAACAGCCTCAAAGATGCCGATTTGCTGCAGGTGGGCCAAACCCTGCGTCTGCCCGTCCCGCCCCGCAAGGGGGTGGTGGCGGTGAAGAGTGGCGACACCCTCGAATCCATCGCCAAGGCCCACCAGACCACCGTGGCGGCCCTGCAAAAGGCCAATCCCGGCGTCCAACCCAACAATCTCAAGGTGGGCAGCACCCTGCGTCTCCCCTCCGCCGCTGGCCATTCCACCCCCGCCGCCAAGGGGTCAGCCCCCGCGGCCAAAGGTGCCGCTCCTGCAGCGAAGGCTCCCGCTTCTGCGCCTGCAGTGAAGGCTCCCACTCCTGCCCCGGAAACCGCACCAGCCACCACCAGCGCTGCGCCCCGTCCTCCCCTGGTCGCAGACACCCCCTTGTCTCCAGAGCGAACGGAGTCGCCCAGCCGTGGCCGTTGGCGCTACTACGGGGATACGGTGGTGGATTGGGGCGGCTGGAAACGGCTGCCCGATGGGGTGCGTTACACCCTGGTGCAGGCCGCAGCCAAGGACGTGGGTGAAACGCGAGCGCAGGCCACCGCCATCGCCGTCGATTGCTCCACCCTGCGGCACAACTGGCGGGTGAAGGAAACTTGGGAAGCCTGGAGCATCCCGGCCCCCCGCTCCGTCGGCCAGCAGATCGTGCTCGACCTCTGCGGCAACGCGTCGGGGGATGAGCGTCGGCCCGTGCCCGCTCCCCCGTCGCCCACCCCGTAACCCGGAGGGTTCCCGCCCCAGCGAGGCCACGTGCGCCAGTGCTCTCTGGCGTGCTCAGCGGCTCTGGCGAAAGAGTTGATCCCAGAGCCCGCTGCCCGTGGCAAAAAAGGTGCGATCCACCTGGGGCCACCCGCCGAACGCCGCCACGCCGACCAGAGTTTTCACCGGGGTGAACTGCCCCTCCACCTTCTTCCACACCTGGGGCAGCACCGGCCTGAATCCTTCCTCGGCGAAGATGGCTTGGGCCGGCTCGCTTTGCAGGTAGGCCGCCAGGGCTTCGGCCGCCTTGCGCGTGCCATGGCGATCGACATTGCGATCCACCACGGCCACCGGTGCTTCGATGCGGATGTTGGGATCCGGCACCAGGAAGGGGGAGGTGAGCTCTCCTTTGCGCTTGGCAAGGATGGCTTCGTTTTCGTAATTCAGCAACACATCTCCTTGGTTGCGCTTGAGAAAAGCATCGCTGGCTTCGCGGGCATCCCTGGGCAGATTGTCGACGTTGCGATACACCTTCGTCACAAATTCGCGGGCCTGGGCCTCGTTGCCAGACCCCGGGCTCACCGAGCCCCAGAGGGCCAGGAAATTCCAACGGGCCCCGCCAGAGGTTTTGGGATTGGCGGTGATCACCTGCACATCTGGGCGGGCCAAATCGCTCCAGGTGCGGATGCGCTTCGGATTGCCCGGGCGGGTGATCAGGGCCACCACCGAGTTGGTCACATTGCTGTTGTAAGGCAGCTCTTTCTCCCAGCCCGCATCGATGAGGCCGCTCTTTTGCAGCTTGTCGATGTCGCCCGCCAAGGCCAGGTTGGCCACATCGGCCTCGAGCCCGTCGATGATGGCTCGGGTTTGGCTGGCCGAGCCCCCGTAGCTGGTGCGAATCGTGAGGGTTTGGCCGGTGCGGGCCTTCCAATCGGCGATGAAGGCTGGAAGAATCTTGTCGTAGGCGTTTTTGGTCACCGCGTAGCTCACCAGGAGCAGGTCCGTGCCACCGTCCTTTTTCGCGCCATCCCCTGAGCCACAGCCAGCCAGGCCAAGCAGGATCAGCAGAGCCAAAGAGGCAGAGGCGGGCGAGCGAAACCTTTGGAGGAACACCAGGGGGTAAGCCAAGGAATCCGTAGATCATACGGTTCTACGGTGGGTTAGTTGCCAATTCGGATGGCGGAGGCCCGCCATGCGACGGCGCCAACTGTCACAATCTCTATCAGTGAGGTGGGGATTGCTGTGACCTTCAGCGCCAAGACCCAATACGCCCTGGTGTCGTTGATCGAGCTGGCGGCGATCCACGGCCAGGGCGGCGTGCTGCAGGTGGGTGAGATCGCCCAGCGACAGTCGATCCCGGACCGCTATCTCGAGCAGATGCTCACCAGCCTGCGGCGGGCGCAGATCCTGCGCAGCCAACGGGGTCCCAAGGGCGGCTACCAGCTGGCCCGGCCCCCCGCCCAGGTGAAACTGGCGGAGGTCGTCTCTTGCCTGGAAGGCGATCCAGCGCCACCGGAGCCCTCCCGGCAGTCAGCGGAATTCCAGGTGTTGGCCAGCTTGGAAGAGTCGCTGGCCCAAAGCCGCCAACGACTGCTGCAGCAAACCACCCTGCAAGATCTCCTGGATCAGCGCAACAGCTTGGCCCAATCGCAGGTGATGTATTTCATTTGAGTTGGTGCTGGCTGGGCTGAAAGGCAAACCAATCCAGTTGTTGGCGCTCGCCCTGCGGGTTGGTTTGCACCAACGCGATCCCTTTGATGGTGCCGTCTGCGGCGTACCAAGGATCCTGACAGAGGGCGTCAAAAACCTCGCGAGCCGCCTCCAGGGTTGGGTAGTCGCCAACCGGAACCACTCCCCAGGAATCGTGGGTGCAGATGCTGAACGCCATGTTCTGTTTCTCAACCTCTCCATGAGTACCACGATTGCGGTGGCCTCGGCTGGCCCAACTCTGAATAGCGAGCCTCTGATCACGCTTGCACGTGTAGCAAGAGTTAAACGATTTGTTTCTTGCCTTGAAGCTGACTAATCACTGATGCTTGTATCGCAATAAATCTGTTTGGTGACGGGAAGTGGATCTCATACAAAGAATTCAAACGATTGCAATCATTGGAATCGGGCTGTTCATCTTTCGCGCTCCTGTTCTTGCTGATGGAACCTGTGAACGACCTTCGCAGGGATCCAGTCAAAGCGGTGCCAATGAAGTTGGCTGGTGTCGACTGCACGAATGGGGGCCGGCTGGAGAAGCTGTCTATATCTTCACCGATCAAAACCATGCCCATAAAAGGCCCAGGCACGTTTATGTAAGTTACAATCGAAGCAAGGATTATCGACGTTTGCTCTTTGATTGCGAGACGCGCATGTATGCGCAAGTCTCTCTATGCTGAGATCTATGAGTCTGTCTGCATGGAGAACAACGTGATCATCCCGACACCCTTCAATGACGCCGACAAGTGGCCTGACGCTCCGGTTCCGCCGCCTGCTTCGCTCTAAGCATCTGCAGGCGG
>JAYKHK010000003.1:0-3731 GCA_035284785.1 Cyanobacteriota bacterium
CGAGGACCTCGGCGACGACCCGGCCGCCTGGGCCACCACCCTGCCCACGGCCCGCGCCCAGGCCTACGACCTGGTGCTCAATGGCCTGGAGCTGGGCGGCGGCTCGCTGCGCATCCACGATTCGGCCCTGCAACGCCAGGTGCTGCAAACGATCGGCCTGCCGTTGGAGGAGGCCAACGCTCAGTTCGGCTTCCTGATGGAGGCCCTCGACCTGGGGGCACCGCCCCACGGCGGCATCGCCTATGGCCTCGATCGCCTCGTGATGCTGCTGGCGGGCGAGGAGTCGATCCGCGACACGATCGCGTTCCCCAAAACCCAGCAGGCCCGCTGCCTGCTCACCGGCGCCCCCGGCGGCGTCGCCCCGAAACAGCTGCAGGAGCTGCACGTGGCCAGCACCTGGGTGGAGGAGGAGGGCTGAGGGGCTTCTCCAGTTGCCCCCAAACCATCCCGGTACAGCCCGATTGGACCAGGGACCAGCAGCTCAAGCTCTGGCAAAACAGCCGTGCGCCGGGCCATGGTGAACGCAACCGTGAACGCCTTCGGCGCATGCAGGCGGCGGCATCCTGGTTGATTCCCAGCAGAGTGCATACTCCTTCTCAGGCAACTCTTTTGTGGCCAGGATGGGCGGGTTGCCGAGCTGGAATGGTTTGGCCTGGGGCAACGGCGTTGCCGGCAAGCATTGCCAGAAGTGTGCCTGCGCCTGGATGGATCGCGGAAACTGTCTGAAAGTCACCGCCGTAGATCACTGCGGCTTGAGCTGAGATCAGTTGGCTGCCAACCAATCAGCAAATCAACCGGGTATACGGCCTGTTGACAGCTACCGGTCTGCCCGGGTGAGGGCGATGCGCCGGCGGATGCGATGGCTGGCGAGGGCCATCATGGGCAAGGCTCCCACGGCGAGAGGGCCTGGCACTGGGTTGAGCTTGAACGAGCGCGAAGGCTGGGGTGAGGAGCAATCCACCACTCCATCACTGCTGTTGGTACAGGAAAATGCCTTGGTGACCAGAGTGGCATTGGGGAGCACATCAAGGCTGTACGTCACCGTAGTCCCCGGTTGAATTGGAACGAGCGGACGAAAAGCCAGGGCTAAAAAGTTGCGCCTGCCAACAGCAATGGGGAAGGGCGCGGTGTAAGAGAAGCTAACGGATGGCAATCCGGTGGGATCTTCTGTGATGCTCAGCCCTGTTTGGTCCACGGTGAATTCGTCGTCGATCACCCCCAGCGCCATGGTGCCCTGGCCCGCCGGTGTATCGGGACAGTAGGGACTGGTACCAGGAGCCCGAAGGTCACACAACAAGGTCGTGAAGGAGGGCTCAAAGTCAAGCAACATGGGATCATAACCAATATCGAACTTGATTTTGCCGACTGGATCATTGGGGCCAAAGCCCCAATCAACGTACGCCATAAAGGCCTCCCACCAATATTTCGGGGCCGGCGGGGTAGGTGAATATATATCTTTACAGTTTTGCGAAAGAGGAAACCACTGGGAATAGCCCGTGCACCAAGAGGTGGCAAAGTAACTGTTATTGTAAGGTATCTTCTCGGCCTTGGCTGAAGGTGCAAATCCCAGCATCCCAGCGATCACTCCCAGCGACAGGAGCTTGCTGGCCTGAGGCCTTGGCACTGCAGTCATGAACTTGCGCTGAAGAGAGGCCCAGGACCCGAGGGGCCGAACAGCAGCGCCGATGACTTGGCGGCAACCCAACAAGCGGAATGACGAAGACATAATCGACAGGATGAAAAGGAAAATTTCAATTGTTATTCGAGCGAAGCCATGGATCTACGACTGGCGGACGGCGCAGGTGACCGAAGTAAATTATACGGAGAATTAGCGTTTCTCAATTCTCCAGATAGAGAATCTAGCAACGCAGGTCCGATGCGGTGAGGTGCGCTGAAAAGTCGAATTGCCTCAGAGACATGTGGACGAGGCTAAAGCCATTTGCACTGCCAGGCCAGTATACCGGGAATTCGTTGCAAATCTTGTCAACTCTACATTCGACTTTGCTACATTTTATACACTCTTCCAGGAAGTCCTGAAAGGTTCCGTGAAGAGGAGGCACGGATCAGCATGTGAACGATTTCGTGCTGGCGATTGCCGAGTGCAAGCGTCTCGTAAGCTGATGTCGCTGGTATGACGACGGCGGAAACAGCAACCCTGTAGCACCAGGTGCTCCATCATGATGTTGCTGGCCGGCGAGGGCTCGATCCGCGACACGATCGCGTTCCCGAAAACCCAGCAGGCCCGCTGCCTGCTCACCGGCGCCCCGGCGGCGTGGCCCCGAAGCGGCTGGAGGAGCTGCACGTGGCCAGCAACTGGGTGGAGGAGGAGGGGAACGAACGCCCCTCCTCCAGAGGGGGGCCTTAGGCCAGATTGCTGGGCCGCTCAGATCCTTGCAGCCGCCGCCGCAGCCGACGGCTTGTGTGCCACATCATCGGCACTGCTGTCACGGCCAGGGGGCCGGGGACGGAAATTGTGCCGGGATTCAGGGTCATGGCAGCGGAAGGATTCGAGGATCCGCAGTCCACATTGCAGATCAAATCACCCATGGAAATTGTGGCATCAGGATCTTCATTGGGGCTGTAGGTGACACTTGCATCCTGACCAATGGGAACCTGAAGATCAAATGCCAGAGCCAGGAAGTTCCGTTCGCCACCGAACAGAATCTGCGTAGACGTGCTATAATTCACTGTGACCGTCGACATGCCATTCGCCCCAGGCATCTCATCAAGTGTCAGGCCAGTTTGATCAACATCAAAGGCATCGATTTCGCCCAGTGGCATCGTTCCCGTGCCCGCAAGTTCCCTGGACAAAAGGGTGAGCCCGATGCGCGAAGGTCGCAGAGCAGACTCGTGGCAGCGGAATCAACGGCAAGCTTCGAGCGATCATAGGTAAAACTTATTGAAAAGTTTGTCAGGCCAGTAAATGGAGGATCCAGAAATACAAACACTTTTTTCAGCCACTTGTTGGGCTGCGGTTTTTGCCAGCAATAAGTAAAAGGTAGCCCGGGGAATGGACCACAGGCCACGGTCCAATAGCCACTGGGCTTCGGCGGGGTGCCGGGAACGGAAATCACCACGGCCTCCGCTGGCCGCGGCAACGCCACAGCACCGGCAAGAAGCCCGCCAAGAGCGAGAGCTCGCAGGGCAGCCGCCATGGGTTTTCTGGTCCTATCGCTCACAAAAGCTCAACGCCGCAATGGCCGAAGTGACTCACAAAGAGGTTTTGCAAGGATTTGCATGAATTGCTGATTGAACTGTGATTGCAGGATAAAATGCGAGTCATCAAGTGCACGTTTCTTCATATATACTTATCTTCGTGGGAGGCTGTGTGAGGGCAAATGGATCAGCGCTTCGAGGGCCGTTTCGAGCACCTCAAAGGCGTGCCAAGCACATGAGTGAAGGGCCTCCGCCTCTACTCCTGCCGGCCATGGTCAACGGGCTGTTCCGCCAGCCCCGGATCGATTGGCCGCCATGGACCCCGCTGGGCCCTGGCTTCAGCCCGGCAGGCCAGCAAATCCGAAGCAATCCGCGCGGCAGCTCGCTGTCGTCTCAGGGGCGATGCACCCTGGGACAAACCGTCAATCCCCCGTGGCAGGTTCCCTCTCCAGCACCGACCCCGTCCGGCAGTACCTCCAGGAGATCGGCCGGGTGGCGCGCCTGAGCGAGGAGGAGGAGCTGTTGTTGGCCCGTCAGGTGCGGCAACGGGAGCAGTTGCTGGCCAGCCGCGGCGC
>JAYKHK010000004.1:0-4664 GCA_035284785.1 Cyanobacteriota bacterium
CCAGCTCTTGCTCCACCAGCATGGCGCTCTCGGCGTAAAGCCGCCGCAGAAACCTCGCATCAGCGGCCATCTGGGCCTCCAGCAACACCACCGGCAGCTCAGGCTGATGCGCGGGGGGCCGAAACACACCATCGAGGCGATGTTCACGCTGTTTCAGTACCGGGGCCGAAAAGCGCCAACCGCAGGCTGCCGCCGGCAGATCGGGCTGCAACGCCAAAATGCGATCGGGGTGGTTCTGGAACAACCAATAGAAGAGTTTGTCGCTGGCGACCATGGCGGATGAATACCCCCCAGTGCTATCTGCCTGGGATGAAGACAGGGGCATCATGCCGGCTGAAGGAGTTTGGGGGCTGAAACGGCGTAACCGTTCAGGGGGCGGGACTGCGCAGGGAGAACTTCAGCCCTCCTGATCCCTTGAACCGGCTGAGGATGGATTCGCTGCGTGCTCGCTGGATCATCGGCCGCATCAGGGCACCTGATTAGGCAGTAAGCTCCGCTCACACCAAATGAGACCCGATCAAGTCGAAGCAGAAGCCATGTCCAGGCTTGGCTCTGGATGTTCCCCAGATCCTCGGTGGAGCTTGCTGCCTAATCAAGTCAGGGCATGGGGAACTCAGCTGCGGGTGGTCGGATCGAGCGGAATGGACCGCCGCCGGTATTGGCCACGCCTGGAGACATGTGGCGGCTGGGTTAATTGCGGCAAACCCACTCGCACAAAGGGGGCTGGCCAAGGCCCATGGCCTTGACACCACCCCACCCCAGAAATGGCTCTCGCCGTCGTGCATCACGACGCGATTGTGCGACTGGGCTGTTCATCAGGCGGGCTGGCGCCGCTGCTGCTGGAGCCAGCCGCTGAGTTGGCGGGCCACAGCCTCCAGGAGGCGGCTGGCGTGCTCGTAGCGGCGGGTATCGATCAGCTGGAAATCGTGCAGTAGACGGGTTTGGATGCGCAACAGATCCAGCCGGGCGGCAGCAGGCTCCAGCAAGGGGATCTTGTCGCGGCTCCAGCGGGCGGCGACAAGGGTCTCGAGCACGGCGTAGAGATTGCTGATGATGCGATCGCCGAGGGCGAACTTCTGCTCGCGGGGCAGGCGGTTCAGGAGGGGCACAAACCACTTGATCAGATCGGTGGTGGCCTGGACGATGGGCAGCTCGCCGCGGCTGGGGTTGAGGGGCGCGGGGGAGGTGGTGCTGGTGCTGGGCTCGGCCATGGCGGGGCCATCGCTTTGGATGGCTTCAGCCTCGGCCCTGGCGCGTTGCGCAGCGCGGTTTGCAGCAAAAAAATTTGGCGCGCCTGCGGCGCGAACGGCGAACAAACCAACAGCCAACCGTGGCCGTCAGGCCGGCCCACCCGCCAAGGTCTGCCGGCGCTCAACGCTCCTATCTACGGCTTCCCCCCCCCCTGTGGAAAAAGGGCAAAGCCGAGAAAGGGCCAAGGGCTCAAGGGTTCAAGGACCAAGAAGGCAATCCTGGGGGGAGGCAGCAGAGACGCAACCCAACGGCGTCGATGTGGTAGGCCGGGGGGAGGCTGAGCCGGAAGGCCGAGCGGCAGATGAGGGGAACGAGGAACCAGGAGCCGCCGCGCAGCAGCCGCATCTGCTGCTCCAAGGGCAGCCCCTCAAACGGCTCCATCAAGGCCTGACCATCGACTGGCCCCCCCTGCGGAGAGGGGTGCCATCGATCCGTGCACCATTCCCAAACATTGCCATGCAGGTCCGCCAGGCCCCAATCGTTCACCAGCCCATAGGCACCCACCGGTGAGGGACACTGCAGATAGGGGCCTGGCCGGCCACCTGGATAGACGTAAGCACGGTTGGCATTATAGTTAGCCCAGGCCGCGTCCAGAGTGTCGCCAAAATGGAAGGGCGTCGAGTTCGTAGCCCCCGCCCGGCAGGCCACCTCCCAGAGGGCCTCACTGGGAAGATCCAGCCGCGGCAGCTCACCAACCAACCCTAGGGATGCCCTCCGCTCGGATAACCAGAGATTGAGCCGGTCCCGCCACTCCACACAGTCGTGCCAGCTCACGTTCTCCACTGGCAAGTCGGCCCCCTTGTGCTGAGCCGGATCCGGCTGGAGCTCACGCCCCCTCTCGCGCTGGTGTTCTGGCCCGGCCAGGCTGCGCCACTGGGCCTGGCTGATCGGAAACCGAGCCATGGCGAAGAGGGGCACCGTCACATGGCGTTGCGCCTCCACATCAAGATCCGTCGCTTCCGGCCTGTGGCCATAGGCCTTGCGTCCAACCTCCTCAGCCGGGGAGCCCAGAGTGGCAGGGCCGCCGGGAATCGCCACCAGCTCCAGCTGCAGCCCGCCGGGCAGCGGCACCTGCCACACCTCCCTCCTCACCAGACGAGTGGTCACAGCCCCAGCTTTCGTGGTGAGCGTGAGCATCGGCACATCCAGGCCCGGCCCGACCCCCCAAACCCATCGCGGAGAGCCCTGGGAGCTGGCCGCCAGGGAACGGGAGGCGAGCCGCTGCAGGCCCCGGGCGGCACCCTGCAGGAGCGGGAGTTTGGCGTCGATCACGTCCTGGTCGGTTTCGCCCTCAAGGTGGTTGGCCTCGCTGGCGAGGATTTCCTCCAGCAGCCGCCAGTGGGCCTTTGGTTCGCACTCCACCAGGCCCAGGGCCTCGGCGGCGGCGCGGCGCACGGCAATCGTGGGCTCCTCGCTGGTGTCGATCCTCTGGATCAGAATCTCCGCCGCTCGCGCTCCACCGATGTGGCCCAGGGCTTCGGCGGCAGCGGCGCGGTGGGCAATCGGGATCGTGGGATCGGCCAAGGTAACCGCCAAAGGCTGTAACGCCACCTTCATGACGGGAAGGGGATGCCCAGGATCTGCGGGGTCTGGGGAGTTGCCGCTTTGCGGCATGGCCTTGAGTTCCTGGGCGTAGGCGCTGATCTCGGCAATGGCCTTGGGGCGCAGCTCGAAGTTGTTGTATTCCAAATCAAAGGCATGGCGACGGATCAGATATTCAGCCTCCATGATCCTTTCCTTTTGCTGATTAATTCCAGCCAGATCGGCAAAATCATTCAGGACCTGTTGCCATTGCTGCGGCTCTGCCCCTTTGCTGCGATCCGGATGGCGCAACCACTGCGTATAACAATCCCGGCAGGCGGCCAGGAAGCCACGCATGTGTTTCACGGCTTCAAGCGCGCTATCATCCATATTCTTGCCAAGTTCCCTTTTCGCCTTGATTCCTTTAAGCCAGGCAGCCACCTGCCTGAGGTGCATAGCCTGATCGCCGCTGCTCTGCCAGATCTCCTGCTGTTTCAATGCCGCCAGGTAATCCGCCAGGGGGTCGAGTGAGATGCGATAAACTTTTAAATCTGGAGTATTGTTTAAATCTGGAGTATTGTTTGAATCAGGAGTATCGGTTGAATCTGGAGTATCATTGGAATCAATACAGGTGACCAGCGTCAGCTCACCCACCAGGGCGTCGAGCAGGCCTTGTTGCACATCGTCATCCAAAGGCTGTCCAGCAATTCGTACCGAGGCAAAGGCACCATTCGCTAATTCTCTACCGAAGTTATTGGGGTGGTAGGCATCATTTTGGCAATGGGCCTTAAGGGCCAGGGCCTTGAGGCTGGGCAGAATGATGCCAGGGTTCCATTTGCAGTCTTGAGCCTGGCGACTGGTGAGCTGCAAAGACCTTGATTTATCGCCACAAAGTTCCCGCACATACACCTCCATCAACTGCGGGATCGAGTTGGGCAGCAAGTCAACCGGACCATTATCGGGAGAATTCAGACTGTCCTTGATATGTTGGATGGCATTCTTCATCACTAACCAGGCCAATAGCACCGTCACCGGTTTGTGGCCCACCATCCGCCGCAGCAGATCGCCCCGGCGCAGCGAGTGCTCCGGATCGAGTAATCTTTTGCGAACATCATCGTCAATGTCATCGCTTTGCTCCCCATACTCTTTAAAAAAATCAAGCAGCTCCTGGTTCGCCAGTCTCTGAGGCTTGATTTCCGTCACTTTCCAAGAACGATTCTGAAATTCGTTCTTGTAGTCCAATCGGGATGTCACAAGCACGAAGCCGCGGGACGGCAGGTTCGGCTCTGTCGAGAGCACCCACTCACGCTGTTCCTTGGTGAGTTCAGAGAAGTGGTCCACGATCAGCCACAGACGTCTGTCACGCAGGAGTAACTCCGCCTGATCCGCGGTGAGATCTCCGCCGAGCTTGTCAACTGTTGTAGAAATATGCTGGCTTAATGATATTCTAGATTTGACATCGAAAACTCCGAAGTCGAGGAAAAAGGGCAACAGGGCATGACCATTTGCCAAACGACCATCCAGCCCCCAACTGGCGATCTCATAGGCCAGGCTTGTTTTACCCGCACCGCCCTCTTCCCGGATCAACAGCAGCTGGCTGCCATCGGCGCTGACGAGACCCATCAAATCCTCGGGCCCAGGCACCCGTGCCTCCGGCTCCTCCTGCTTGTCCCAATCCGCTGGACGGATGGTGGCTTTGAGGGGCACGTGAATATGCTTTTGCTCACGCTTTCGACGATCCTCAAATTCTGCTTTCAACATGGGAAGTAAAGCCACCACCAGAGGATCCGGGCTTTTGTCGAAGCGCGGGTCCGCCTTGTTCACCGAGCCGGCGGTGCGCTGTTTTGCTCCTTGGGGATTGTTAGGGTGTTCATTGATCTGCTGCTCGATAA
>JAYKHK010000005.1:0-3127 GCA_035284785.1 Cyanobacteriota bacterium
CGCCGACCTCAGGCGGGGGGGCCGCTCCCTGGTGGTGCTGCTGGTTCTCACCATCGTGTTGATGGTGGCCCAAAACCTCTTGGGCCTCACCCTGGCCCGCTTGGGCGGCCTGCCGCCCGCCACGGGCCTGCTGATGGGCACGGTGTCGCTCATTGGCGGGCACGGCACCACGATTGCTTGGGCGCCCAAGTTTGCTGACGACTACGGGGTGGCCAACGCCATGGAGATCGGCATCGCCGCCGCCACCTTCGGCCTGATCATCGCCAGTGCCAGCGGCGGCCCCATCGCCCGCTACCTGATCCAGCGCCATCGGCTGGTGGCCCCCGGCGCCCCACTGGCTTTGGCTTCCCCAACTCAGGAGGCGGTCTCCTCCCCCGGAGGAAAGCCACCCCAGTCCAGTGGCGGCGGAGCGCTGATCGATTCCCACGATTTCCTCGGGGCGGTGCTGGCGATCAACATCTGCATCATTCTCGGCTCGCTCCTGCAGGAGGTGCTCCGGGAGCGGGGGCTGTTTCTGCCGCTGTTTGTGCCCTGCCTGATTGTGGGCATCCTGCTCAGCAACCTGCTGCCCAAACCAGGGCCCAGGTTCCCGTTTCGCTGGCCCTCCCGCACCCCCGCCCTCGATCTGATCGCCGAGATTTCCTTGGGGGCCTTCCTGGCGATGTCGTTGATGACCATTCAGTTTTGGACGCTGGTGGATCTGGCGGGCCCTCTGCTGCTGATCCTGATCGCCCAGTTTTTGCTGGCGTTGCTGATCAACCTGTTTCTGGTGTTTCCCCTGCTCGGCGGCACCTACGACGCCGCCGTGATGGCCGCCGGCTTCAGCGGCTTCACCCTCGGCTCCACCCCCACCGCCATGGCCAACATGACCGCCGTGACCCAGAAGTTCGGCCCCTCTCCCAAGGCCTTCATCGTGCTGCCGTTGGTGTCGGCTTTCTTTATTGATCTGTTGAACGCGGTGCTGATTCCCTTCTTTCTGCACCGGGTGTGAGGGGGGAGTGGCCCTGCCGCCCTGCTTTGGTCACGTCGTCATTCCCTTTGCAGGGATGCCAACGTGGCGACCAGGTCGGCGAACCGGGGCCGGCTCGCCGGCACTGGCGCCATGCACCTGAGTTGCAGCGCTTTCAACGCTGGGATGCGCGCATCTGCTTCGGAGTCACAGCGCTCCAGTAATTCGCCAAGCAGACAGCCGAACGCGCGCACCTCCAGCGCCTCGAACGGATTGGCGTCTCCCATGGCCCGAGGCGGGTAAAAGGAGGCGGCCCCGAAGTCTCCCAAAAAGCAGCCGCCTTCCGGGCGATAGAGGATGTTGTGCGCATAAAAATCCCCGTGCGACATCCCCCGTTCGTGCAGGTGCGCGCCGACACTGGCCAAGCCCTTGGCCAGCTCCAGCAGCAGGGGCAGGGAGAACCGTTGGTCGTCCCCGTACACGTCCCTCGTGCAGGTGGCCAGACTGGGCGGGCCGGCCGCCATTTCGTCTGCGGGGAACCCGTCACTGGTGACCGCCCCCTTGAACAGTTTCACCGCCACGGGCTGCCCGGCAGCCTGCGGCGATGTCTGCCAGTGGGCTTTGTGGATCACTCCCGATGCGCCTTCACCGAGTTGTTCAGCCAACACCAGATCCTTCCAGTGCAGGTGGGGCACGGCTGCACTCGGGTGGCGCGGCATGGCTGAACATGGAATGCCGCCAAAGGCCAACCAGGTCAATCGGGGTAAGTGCAGCAGCCACTCCGGCAAGGTCTGGAAGCGGTTGGCCGAAATGCGCAGCAGCTCAAGCCCAACGCAGCCGTGCATCGTCTCTGGCAAATCAGCCAGTTGATTGCCGGCCAACATCAGTTTTTGCAAGCTGGTGCAGCTGCCGATGGAGTCGGGAAGCGCTGAGATCTGGTTATCGGTGAGGATCAACCAGCGCAAGCCGAGGGAGATGGCGGCAGCCGATACCTCACGAATGCTGTTGGATTTAAAGCCCACCATCTCCAGGTGAACGCATGAGGACAGCACCTCGGGCAGCTGAGTAAAGCGATTTCCCGAGCAAAACAACACCCGCAACTTGCTCAGCCGGCGAGAGGTCGTCCGGGAGTGCGGCTAACGCGTTGCCCGAGAGATTCAGAATCTCAAGCGTGTCGGCCAACGCGAAGATTCATGCGGAAAGTCCTGCAGATCGCAGGCAAGATCCAACCGTGTGATCCCCTTCAGTTCACCGGAGCGCAGGGCAGCGAGAGTGGTGGTGGTTGGGGTCATCGGTGCAATGGCCGGTTCAATGTCTTGACTGGCAGGCAAGGGCACTGCGGCGGCCAAGCTGAGAGCTGGTAGTGGCCTGTCAACCAGAGGGGCCGGCAGGGTGGGTGCGCCTTTTTCTACATGGTCAGCACGATCTTGCCTTGAACCGCTGCCGTTTCGATCAGTTCGTGTGCGCGTTTTACTTCGGTCAGCGGAAGGCGCGTTGCGATCACCGGCTCGATCTTGCCCTGTGCTAGTAAATTGAACAGATTGGTCAAATCTTCGGTGAACCACTCCGGGTGCTTTTCCCGCAATGTACCGATGGAATAGAATGCAGGCGAGGGAAGCGGGAACATTCTCGTCCCGCTTAGACAATGAACTCACAGAGCCAATCTGCTCCTGCAATACGAAAGGCAGTTGTATAACCCCGCGCTCGATGAACTGCAACGCCAAGGAAGGATCAAAGCCCGACCTCTTGAGCAGAAAACAAGTCTCGGCAACCACAGCCTCGCAGCTCAGCAATGGAGGCGTCAACAGACGAAACTGCTCCACAGCCCATGTGTGGTGAGTATCATTGCGACTTAGGAGGGCAACCCATGGCCCCGTATCCAGCAGCACAGCCATGATCAGTTAATACCAAAGTCAGACAAGTGAGCAGGATTAGAGGAAAGATCAGGCGGACCATCTTCACAACAACCTACGAGATCGGCCAAAAGGTCAGCTGCGGATTGTGGCTGCGGGCCATCAACTTCTTGCTCTGAGGCCTGGAGGAATGCTGTCAATGCTCGTCGGACCAACTCAGATTTGCTCAGCCGACGACGTTGAGCCTGCGCTGTGAGTTGGGCATCAAGGGCCTCGGTCAGCTTGAGTGAGATCACCGCCATAGCAAACAACCCATCAGGCCACG
>JAYKHK010000006.1:0-8892 GCA_035284785.1 Cyanobacteriota bacterium
GAGGCTTGTTGGGCTGAGTTGTCTTGGGCTGGTCTTGTTGTGTTGGTTCGCCTTTTTTCAGGGGCTCGGCGCACTCGGCCTGATGGACAAAACTGAGGCCCTTTTCGTGGAAGTGGGCCATCAAATGTTGCTCCGCAACGACTGGATCACTCCTTGGTGGAATGGGGAGCGCTTCTTTGACTACCCCGTGTGGGGCTATTGGATGGTGGCCCTTTCCTTCCGGCTCTTTGGGGTCACGGCATGGGCTGCCCGACTCCCGGTCGCCCTGGCTGCCAGTGCAGTGGTGGCCGCCGTTTATGTCCTGGTCTTCCATTGGGGCCATGCCAGTGAACGCCTGCAGGATCGATTCGGCAGGGGCGCTGTGGCGGCTGGCGTGTTGGCCACCTCTCCAGGCTGGATTGGCTGGGGACGCACCTCCACAACCGACATGTTTCTCTCCAGTGCCATCAGCCTGGCGCTGCTGTCCTTTCTGTTGGCCCACCAGGAAGCGGAACGCTCTCCCTTGGCCTCCACTGGCCGCGTCGGTTTCGCCCTGTTTTGCGGAGTGGCCGTTTTGGCGAAAGGTCCGGTGGGGGTGATCCTTCCCCTCATGGTGGTGGGTACGTTTCTTGTCCTCAGCGGGCAGTGGTCAGCGTGGCTGCATCCAGGGCGGCTGGTGGCCATGCTCGCTCTGTTTTTGGGGGTCACGCTTCCCTGGTATGTCGCTGCGGCGCAGGTGAATGGGGAGGCTTTCTTGGGCGGCTTCCTTGGCTTCAGCAATCTGCAGCGCTTTACCCAAGTGATTTACGACCATCCTGGACCTCCCTGGTTCTATCTCCCCTGGCTGGTGCTGCTGCTGTTTCCTTGGTCGCTTTTCCTGCCAGGATCCTTGGCATCACTTCGGTTTTGGCGTTGGGATCGCTGGCGGCTCCAGAGGACAGCTGATTCTTCCAACGCCAGTGTGGGTTTGTTTCTCTTGCTCTGGCTGCTCATCCCGCTGCTTTTCTTCTCCATTGCCGCAACCAAGCTGCCCGGCTACATCCTGCCGATCCTGCCAGCCGGGGCCCTGTTGGTGAGTTTCTTCTTCTGGCCTTTGCCGTCGCAGCGCGTTCAATTGGCAGCCAGCCAGCTTCCCTTGGATCGACCAACCCGTTGGAGCGGTGGACTGGAATTGACTCTCTTGGCCGCCATGGCCGTGGCGGCCGCCCTGGCACCCCGCTGGGCCGCGAACGATCCAGCCCATCCCACGTTTGCCGCAGCCTTGCAGGCATCCGGCTTGCCCCTGCTCTTGAGTGCGTGCTTGGCCCTCACAGCCTTGTCTCTAGGGGTTGTTCTCTTGAAGGGGAGGGATCGCCGTTGGTTGTGGCTCGCGAATGTGGCAGGATTTCTCAGCATTCTTGCCTTTGTGGTGGCTCCTCTCGCCCCCTTGATCGACAAGGAGCGATTGCAACCGATCCGTCAGCTGGCGTCCCAGGCCAAGACCCTTGCCCTGGCCGATGAACCGTTGTGGGTGGTGGGCACCAAGCGCTACAGCACCCTGTTTTACGGCGGAGAGACGGCGGCTTTTGTCTCCGGCAAAGGCAGCCTTGAAGATCGTCTCCGAGACGACCGCTCCAGTCTTGGCCTCTCCCACGCCAGCCAGACGGCACGGCTTCTGGGGGACCGACGCCACCTGGAGGGCCTCGACCTGCCCCCTGCGGCGGTGCAGCGGTTGCTCAGAGTGGGAGAACAGGAGCTCTGGCGCGTGCGTCTGCCAAAAGCCAACGACGGGGGATCCCATTGAGACCCCTCTTCCTTCCCCGTGACGGCCTGGTTTTGGCGGGCTGCCTGGTTGTGCTGCTTACCTTGGGACGGCTGGTGACCGCAAGCGACCAAGCCCCCCCGCTCGACCATGCAGCCCTGGATGGATTGGGTCGGCTGTTGGCAGGCCCCGTGGGCTTTGGCCTGTTGCAGGTGTATCGCTTAAGCGGCGTGGGCTTCACAGCTTTTTTGGTGGTGGCGGCCCTGCTGTTCCTTGTGCTGAAGCGTTGGTGGAATGACTTGAAGCTTTTGGTGATGGCGACGGCGGGCATTTTGGCGATCGTGGATCTCTGGCTCAAACCGTTTTTTGATCGCGCCCGCCCCCATGCCAAATTGTTGGCGGTGGATGGCAGAAGTTTCCCGAGCGGCCATGCCGCCGGCTCCATCGCCTTTTATTTCGCCATGGTGGCCATTCTTTCCCTCCATTACCCCCAGCTTCGCCGTCCGCTTCTTCTGGGAGCAAGCCTCTGGGTTGCCCTGGTTTGGCTGAGCACCCTGGTGGCTCGGGCCCACTGGCCCTCCGATCTGCTGGCTGGAGGCGCGGTGGGCCTGGCCTGGCTCACGCTTTGCATGGCGTTCTGGCGGCCGGGGGTGCGGACATGACGCTCCCTGATGCTGTGCAGCTGGCCGATCTGCGGGGCCATCGAACCGCCCCCCCGCTAACTGGCCTCCAGCGTCGTCAGCTGCAAGAGGAGTTGTTGCAACGGGTGGCTGCTTGTGAATGGTGCACCATCGGCGTGATGGCTCCAGACAGCCGAGCCGCCTGGGCTGCCCTGCGAAGCTTTGAACAGGCCTTGGGTTGGGCTTCCTTGGGAGGTCCTGAGCACGAGGAGGGGATCGAGGGGCCAGTGTTTCTCAAGGGCCATCAACGCTCGGGACAGGTGGTGCTGCGCGAGGAGGCAGGCCTTGGGCAGGGGGTTTTGCTCACGGGACACAGCGCCGCCAACCCCGATCTCGAGGACACTTGGGGACCGCTCCCTCTGGATTTCTTTAACGACGATCCAGCCCAGGGCCCAGAGCTTGGGACCATCGGTCTTTAGGCTGATTCGCTGTGAATGGGCAGGTTCCCCTGCCGGCCAGCCACCGATGAATGGAGCCCCCCTGCGCATCGCCTCCCGCCGCAGCCAACTCGCGATGGTGCAGACCCACTGGGTCCGTGACGCCCTGTTGCGTGCCCACCCCGGCCTGGAGATTTCCATTGAGGCGATGGCCACACAGGGGGACAAGATTCTGGATGTGGCCCTCGCCAAGATTGGCGATAAGGGTCTCTTCACCAAGGAGTTGGAGGCCCAGATGCTCGTGGATCGGGCTGACATCGCCGTGCACAGCCTCAAGGACCTTCCCACCCAGCTCCCCGATGGCTTGATGCTCGGATGCGTCACGGAGCGGGAGGACCCTGCCGATGCGTTGGTGGTGCATGAGCGGCATCGCGACAAGCTCCTGGAGACTCTCCCGGAGGGAAGCGTGGTCGGGACCAGTTCCCTGCGGCGACTCGCCCAGTTGCGTCATCACTATCCCCATCTCACTTTCAAAGATGTGCGGGGCAATGTGATCACCCGTCTCGAGAAGCTCGATGCCGGCGAATTTGATTGTTTGATCCTGGCGGCGGCTGGTTTGGGCCGGCTTGGATTGGCAGGCCGCATCCACCAGCTCATCGATCCGGCCATCTCTCTCCATGCGGTGGGTCAAGGGGCCTTGGGCATTGAATGTCGGCAGGGGGATGAGCGGGTCTTGGAGCAGATCAAGGTGCTGGAACATCTGCCCACCACCCGTCGCTGCTTGGCGGAGCGTGCCTTTTTACGCACGTTGGAAGGTGGCTGCCAGGTGCCAATCGGGGTGAACAGCCGCTTGGAAGGAGACGTTCTTGTGCTCACTGGCATGGTGGCCAGCCTCGATGGCCAGCGGCTGATCCGGGAAGAAGCCCGCGGTGACCAGAATGATCCGGAGGCGATTGGTGTCGCCCTGGCGGAAACACTGCGCCAACAGGGGGCAACCGCAATCCTGGAGGAGATCTTTGCGAGCGTCCGCCCCGGCAGCTGAGGAACGGCCGGCCTCCTCAGAGCCGAGGGCGGCGGCAGTCGCTCAGCCTTTCCAATGGGGTCTGGTGGGGTGGGCCGCCCTTGTTGGCGCTCTCACGGGCTTGGCCATAGTGGGCTTCCACGAACTGTTGGGGTTCATCAATAACTTCCTCTACGGTCCCTTCGTGGAGGGTTTGCTGGTGATTGGCCGCTCGCCGGCTGCCTCTGGCTTGGCGGATGGGGGTGGGCTTGATCTTCCCCCCCTGGCACCGGAGGCAGGCACGCCGTTGAAAGCCATGGTGCAGCTTGGTCTGGATGGCCTCGGTTGGCTAGCGCCCGCCGTTCCGCCAGCCCTCCCCGAGCCCCAATCTCCCCAGAGCGACGACCTCACCGATTGGCTCGCCCTCTGGCCCGTGGTGGTGGTGCCCACCCTGGGTGGCTTGGCGGTGGGTGTGCTCAGGTGGTTGGCGGGCTCGATCGGGCCGGGTATTCCCAGTCTCCTGGCGATGGCCGATGGGGCTGCTTCGGCTGCACCGCGCTTGCCCTTTGTGCGTTTGCTGGCGGCTTCCTTGAGCTTGGGTAGTGGCGCCTCCCTGGGGCCGGAGGGGCCGAGTGTGGAGAGCGGCGGCAATGTCGGCCTCTGGGTGGCAACCCGGGCGGCTTTGACGCCTCAGTCCCAAAAGGCGTTGGTGGCGGCAGGAATTGCGGCCGGGCTTGCGGCAGGCTTCAAGGCGCCGATTGCAGGGGTGTTTTTCGCCTTTGAAGGCAGCTTCAATGCCATCCAAAGCCGTCCCAGCCTGCGAGCGGTGCTGGTGGCGGCCGTCTCCTCCGCCCTGGTCACCCAGTTGGTGCTCGGAGATTCACCCATCCTCCGTCTTCCTGCCTACCAGGTGCGTTCCCCACTGGAGCTTCCCCTTTATCTGGGGTTGGGCTTGGTGGCCAGCTTGGTCTCCCTCGCCCTGGTGCGCTTGATGGCGCTGGGGCGCCATCCACGCGTGACCGGCTTGGTGGAGAACCTTCCTCCGGGTCTGGCCACCGCCCTTGGCGGAGCGGCCGTGGGCGGGATGGCCCTCCTCTTTCCAGAGGTGTTGGGGGTCGGTTACGACACCATTGAATCTCTGTTGGGTCAAGAGCAAGCACTCCCCCTCCTCACGCTGCTTGGTGTGATGGCCGCCAAGCTTTTGGCGACAACCCTCAGCAACGCCTCTGGCTTTGTGGGTGGAGGCTTCGCGCCGGCTTTGTTTCTTGGAGCGGTGCTTGGAAATGTTTACGGTCAGCTGCTTGGCGATGCGGGGTTGCACCTGCCGGTGGCGGAGCCTCCTGCCTACGCCATGGTGGGCATGGCCGCCGTGCTGGCGGGCAGCGCACGGGCGCCCATCACCTCGATGTTGTTGTTGTTTGAGCTCACGCGCGACATCCGCATCGTCTTGCCCCTGATGGCCGCCGCTGGCCTGAGCGCGGCGCTGGTGGAACGCTGGCAGGGCTTTGTGGCTTCCGACCTGTTGGGTCGCGATCTGGTGGAGGAACGGCGCCGCAATTTGATGGCCTCTCTCTCCGTGCTCGACGCCCTTGAGCCGGAAGCCCCGTTGCTTCTACCGGCAACCACCCCGCCTGCCGAGGCCCTCAACCAGTTGATCCAGGTGCATGGCCACTGCCTGCTGCTCATTGATCAGGGCAAGGCAATCGGGTTGGTGAATCTGGCTGATCTTCAGCGAGGCTTGCTGAGACAGAGCCAGCTGGAGGCCTCTAAGAGCGGAGCGTCCAGCCAGCCCAGATTGACAGTTAGGGATTGCCTGCGATCAGAAATGGTATGGCTCCCGCAAAGCGCCAATCTCAATCAATTGGAGGACCAACTCCTGCCTGGAGGGTTAAGACAAGTGCCGATATTTGCCGTTCCCGCTGAAGGTGAAGCTTTTTTGCCCATAGGGCTTCCTAGCGGAGGGTTGCCCCAGGAGAGTTTGTTGGGCCTGGCCAGCCGGGATGGGATGGCGCGGGCTGTGGCCCGTCAGCTTCAGTGGACGGGGTCTTCAGAGCAGGAGAGCAGTGCTTCTGCAACCGGGTCCGCCTGAGAGAGCAATTTCAGAATCCGCTGAAGATCCAGATCGGAGAGCTCTCCGTTATCTCCCCACTTGAGAGCCGTGCTGTTCAGCTGGTCGGTGGTGAGCTGGGGCTTGGCTGGCGAAGCACTCTTGAGGCGGGTGCAAGCGTCGGTCATGGTGGGCACGTGCGGGGTATGGACTGGCGGAAAATGTTCGAAAGACCATAAAGGGAAAGCCCTTGCTGAAGAAAGGGGTTGCCGGGGATCTGCAGAATGTTTTCCGTTGTGTGCTCCCCCTGCGAGGGCGTAACTCGCAGCAGGTCAGTGATCCATGGCCCTGTTGCAAGGCATTGGCGATAAGGATTTAAAGAAATCCGCCTTTTTTCTTGTCCACCGATGGACCCATACCCCTTGCAGGAGCTCGTGCTTTCCTCCTGCAAGGGGATGCAGCGCTCAGTTCGTGAGGGCGCTCTCAATGGCAGCGGTGAGTTCGGCGGATTCCGGTTCGACGCGGCTGTTGAAGCGCGCTAGCACCACGCCATCGCGTCCCACCAGGAACTTTTCGAAATTCCAGGCCACTGGACCAGCTGGCGCCGTGCCGATGAGGGTGTCGAAGGGAGCCCCGCTGATGGGCACCTTGGCAAAGAGGGGGAAGTTGACGCCATAGGTGGTGGCGCAGAACTGTTGGATCTCCTCCAGACTGCCGGGCTCCTGCGCACCAAAGTCATTGCAAGGGAAGGCCAAAACGCTGAAGCCTTGGGGGCCATAGGTGTCCTGCAGCTTTTGCAGGCCGGCGTATTGGCGGGTGAATCCGCATCGGCTGGCGACGTTCACGATGAGCAGCACTGTGCCGTTCCAATCACTCAAGGGGCGTTCTTCGCCGCTGGCGGTTTGCACCTTCACGGCGCTGATGTCGGGATGGCTCATGGGAGGGGGAAAAATTTGCGCTGCTGGCGGAATTTAGCTGGTCCATTGCAACCACCTCTCGCCTTGTCACTGGCTTAAGGGCTGGCAGTAGGTGTGGCCGAGATTGTGATTGCTCGAAATCTCTCCCAACTGCGTTGTGAAATAGACCGGCACACCGACATGCTCGAAAACATCGTTGCTCACGCCCCCTGTTAGCGCTGCAAGAGCTTTTCTTACGGCGTCGACATGATGATCTGGGCTCATTTCTTCTCCAATCACCCGAAGGGTCGCCGGTGGAATTCCTGGCACCACATCTTCACTATTGGCGATCCGAAATGCCTTCAGCCTTTGGTTGCAGCAACGTGCAAACTGGGGATTGCCCACCCTTGGCGAGGCAAAGGTGTAAAGGTTGATCGGGCATTTTCTATGGTGTTCTTCACAAAGAATCGATGCATGAAGTGCGCAAATTGTTGCCAGGGCTGCGCCGAGGCTATGGCCAGCCACATGGATGGAGATCTCTTGATCACTTGAGTGAAGAGCTTGCTCCAACGACTGCTTGACCGTCTCCTGAATCGACATTGTGTGTGCCTGGCAAATATCGGGATTCTCGTTGATAATCCTTGTTCTGATTTCTTCGTCAATCCAACGTGAGAATTTGTTGAGCACGGGTTTGTCAATCTGTAAGCCAGCTCGATAATCTGTATAGATCTTATTGAATCCCATGCAGATCTCACCCAAATCGGCCCTTTGGTAATGGCTTGTTTTGAGAAAAGGTATCTGCCTGTATTGAAAATCATTGAACCATTCGCTCGGCTCCATTGTGCCGCGAAAAATAAAGTAAACTTCTTTGTGCTTGTCGGAAAGATTTCTCTCCAAGGCAAATCCAAATCGATCGACCTCTGGTCGTGGAGGGGCATCAAGATTAAATGAGAGATAGGTGAAAATCGACATGATCTTAAACGCCTTTGCTTCTGCGACGATCTGTTTCTCAGCCTCGTTGATCGGGCGATCTGGCTGGCTGTGCATCAGATGGAAGTTGGCTGCGATGCTGTGGCTCGCTTCTGCAGGCAGCCAGAGAGTATCTCCGATTTGAAGGAGGTTGGCCAAGTTGTCCTGATGATCAAATCGTTCGTAGTCGTTGTAAGCCACTCGCACCAGGTTGGCCAGCAACCAAGCTTCTTCTCGATCAAACCCAGCCGGTGCCGTTAGCACGGGGATCGTCCTGCCGCTTGTTTGCAGTGACTCGCTGCTCAGTGATTCTTCTGTTGGTAGAGAAATGGATTGAATCATGTCACCACAGAGCTGTTCCTCCTTTTTAGTGTGCATGGAGAAACGCTGTAGTTCTTTTCAGGAAAGTTCACCCTTTGCCAGTGAGGCTCGTCACGGGTTTGAGCGTAAGCTTGTTGAATCGTTTTTCTGATCTCTCGGCTGCTCAGCGGCCCTTGCCAGATGCGTTGGCCTGGGCGTCGTCGTTCCGCGGGGGAATGGTTGCTGGAAGGTGGCCTGTTTTCACCCAGATGGTGCAACCTTCTTCACTCCAGGGCCGATGCTGGCTGTTTGGTGGGTTGCGCAACCAAGTCCCAGCGGGGTAGGTGCCCCATTCATCTTGCAACATGCCCTTGAGCACCAGGATCTCTTCGCCGCCGGGATGGGCATGGGGCTGGAAGATGGTTTGGGGAGCCCAGCGGACCAGGGCGACATTTTCTGAGCCCCAATTGTGCAGTGGCATCACCTCCAGGCCCTTCACCAAGCCTGGCAACCATGGGGTGGCACGTGTGTCGACCACCAGTCGGCATTGCTCCGAGGGGTGCATTTGCCAGAGTTTGACCAGGATTGTGCAGCCTCTTTCGCTGAACGGGGCATGGCTGGAGCCCGATGGGTGGCGCAGGTAGGTGCCGGCTGGATAGTTGCCCTGTTCATCGCTGAACGTGCCCTCCAGAACAAAGATCTCCTCACCGCCCCCATGGCTGTGGCGCGGAAAGCGACTGCCTGGGGCGTAGCGCACGATCGAGGTGGCCCGCCCGACCTCTTCCCCCATGCGATCAAGCAGGCGGCGTTCCACCCCTGCCACCGGTGAGGGGAGCCAAGGTTGGCTTGCGGTGTCCAGCACCACGGAGGTTGAGAGATCTGCGTGGAGGTTCATTGTTGAGG
>JAYKHK010000007.1:0-3780 GCA_035284785.1 Cyanobacteriota bacterium
CAGCGGCTCAACCGTTCGATTTCGCCTGGGCCCCGCATCCCCATCTCCACCACCACGGCGGCCGTTTCCGGCCCCGTCTTGAGCAGGGTGAGGGGTGCACCGACATCGTTGTTTTCGTTGCCACTGCTCGCCACCACTGGCCCCAACGGGGCCAGGGCCGCACGAATCAACTCCCGGGTGGTGGTCTTGCCGGCGGAGCCGGTCACCGCCACCACCGGCAGGGCCAGCCGTCGACGCCAAAAGCGGGCCAGCTCCTGGTAGGCCTTCAGGGTGTCGTCCACCAGCCAAAGCGGCCGAGCGGAACGCTGCACCAGGGCGGTGGCGCTGGGCCCCTCCAGTCGGTCGCGCTGAGCCAGGGCGGCGGCGATGGCCGCCGGCTGGCCCTCCCGGGGCACCAACAGCTGCTCCAGAAAGCCATGGCCATCAAAGCGCTCCCCCACCAGCGGGATGAACAACACACCGCTCTCCAGCCGCCGGCTGTCGGTGCTCACCCCCGTGAGCACCGCTTCGCCCCAGCTGGCGGCATCCATCGCCGCCTCGGACGCGGGGACCAAGGGGGGTCCCCACAGCTCCTCAAGCTCCTTCAGCCGAATTCCTGAGAACCCCATCGCGCCTGTGCCCCTGGCGAACCCGCGCAGGGGATCCTCCCGCATCAGCGGCATCCCCCCGGCCATCGCCTGGCTGGAAGAGAATCATGCCGCTGCCCACCTGGGCCTCTCGCCCCTGCAGCCGACCGTCGCGATCCACAAGCGAGAGGTGGGTGTAGCCCAAGCTGGCGGCCCGTTGCTGCCAGCGTTCCGCCCAGCCCTGGCGAGCGGCGGCAGGAAGGTCCAAAAATCGGGCGTTGAGCTGGAGGGTGAGGGTGGCGCTGTCGGGCTCCTCGGCGCGGGCCTCGATGAGCTGTTCGGGGTCCTCTGCCCCCCACTCGGCGCGCAGGAGCTCCGCCTCCGTTGGTGCCGCCAGCGGTGGTGCGCCATCAAGGTCGGAGTCGAGGGCAGGGGTGTCGGCGAGGTCAGGCGTCTCGGCTAGCGGCTCTCTGGTTTCCGTCTCCAGCTCGGCTGGGGAGGCTGGTTCGTTCCGCTCTTCGCCATTCAAGGGCCCGTCTTCGAGCGGTGCGGGGCGGTTTTGGGGGGTGAGGCTCGGCTCGCTGGCCGCTGGGGAGAGGGCAGCCGCTGGGGTGGGCTGGCTCTCGATCACGGCCGCTGGCTCCTGAAGCACCGGCGAGCGGTGGAAGCGCAGCATCGGCCGGCCCAGGGCCAGAGCGGCCAGGAGCGCGGCTCCCACCACGAGCGGCCAGAAGAGCTGGGGCCATTGGCGGGGCCAGAACCGTGGCACGGGCAGGCTTCCCTCCCCATTGCGGCGCCAAACTTCGCGCAGCTTCAGCCCCAGCCAGGCCAGGGTCGCCACCAGGTCCTCGCCCAGCCGCTTCCAGGGAGGGGCGTAGGGGGCGGGAAGAGCCACGGCGATCCGGGCGTCAGCCGTCGCTGCGTCGCAGCAGTTGGCTCAGGGGATTGCGGGGGCGGGCCGGTGCCGCGGATGGCCTCTGGCCGGAAGGCGCTGGCTCCTGCGGCGCCGCTGCCTCTGGACGGGCCCCTTCCCGCAGGCTGGGGTCGGCCCCTTGGCCTTGCGAGAAGCGCTCCACCTCCTCGGCATCGGGGGTGGGTTCCTTCACGCCGCAGACATCGCGATACATGAGGTCGTATTGGCGGGCCGAGCGGTCCCAGCTGAAGTCCTGCTGCATGCCACGTTTTTGCAGCTCCTCCCAGCTGCTCTGATGGCGATAGGCCTCCCAGGAGCGCACGATGGCCGTGTAGAAGTCCACGGGTTCGAACCGGTCAAAGCCATAGCCGGTGCCGCTGTGGTCCGCCGGGTCATGGGGCGGCACCGTATCCACCAGGCCTCCCACCCGCCGCACCACGGGCACCGAGCCGTAGCGCATGGCCAACATCTGGCTGATGCCGCAGGGCTCAAAACGGCTGGGCATGAGGAAGGCGTCCGAACCGCCGTAGATCAAGCGCGAAAGGGCATCGTCATAGGTGAGAAACACGGCAAAGCGGCCGGGATGGCGGGCGGCCATCTGCCAGAGGCCGGATTCCAGGCCGCGGTCGCCCGTGCCCAACACCACAAATTGGCTGTCGGTGTAGGCCAACACCCGATCAGCCACTTGCAGCAGCAGATCGATGCCCTTCTGATCCACCAACCGGCTCACCACACCCATCAGATAGGTCCGGGGATTGGGGGTGAGCCCGAATCGCTCCTGCAATGCCCGCTTGCAAGCCGCCTTGCCGGAAAGGTCTGAGCTGCTGAAGGGCTCCGGCAGGGTCTGATCGGTGGCGGGGTTCCAATCCTCGATATCGATGCCATTGACGATGCCCCGCAGCTTGCCGCTGATGAAGTTCAACAGGCCATCGAGGCGCTCTCCGTATTCAGGGGTGCGAATCTCCATCGCATAGGTCGGAGACACCGCGCTGACCCGGTCGGCATAGAGGAGAGCCGCGGCCATGGTGTGATCGCCCTGCATATACCAGGGGCACCAGGTCATGCGCTCCAATTTCCAGCGCCACGGGCCTTGATATTTGAGGTTGTGAATTGTGAAAACCGTGCTGATCTCAGGGTCTTGGTGCATCCACACCGGGATCATGCCGGTGTGCCAATCGTGGCAGTGCATCACCTGCGGCTTCCAGCTTCCATTCCAGGCGAATTCGGCCGCGGCGCTGGCAAAGAAGGTGAACCGCCAATCCTCATCTTCGCCGCCATAGATCCTCTCTGGATCAAACACGGGGTGGCCCACCAAATAAATCGGCAGCCCGTGCGTGGGGTGCTTGGTTTCAAAGATCGCAAAGTCGTTGCCCATCGTGTGGCCGCGCCAGATGGGTTCGGCAGGGATCTTCAGCCGGCTCCACAACTTGCCGTAGCCCGGCATGATCACGCGCACGTCATGGCCGAGGGTGGCCAGCGCCGGTGGAAGAGATCCCACCACATCGCCCATGCCACCGACCTTGATCATTGGCGCGCACTCGGCCGCCGCAAACAGGATGCGCATCAGATGGAGGCAGGACGGCGCAACTCTACGGGCAGGCTTCAGGGCAACACCTTGACGGGCGTGCCGAGGCTCACCAAGTCGAAAAGCTCCTTGGCGTGTTCGTCAAAGAGACGCACACAGCCGTGCGACACAGCTCTGCCCACGCTGGATCGATTGGGTGTGCCATGGAAACCCGCCGTGACACACCCTTTCACCACAAGATGTTCCTGGCCATTGAAGCCGCTGCGCCCGCGGCAATCGCGATAGAAGCCGATCCAGCGGCTACCCAGGGGATTCTCTGGCCCTGGCGGGAGCAGGTGGCCGTTGGCCGGATGCTCCCAGGTGGGGTTTTTCGTTTTTTCAATCACGGTGAAGCTTCCCACCGGTGTTTCCCAGCCGGGCATCCCCACCGCCACCGGGTAGCGGCGCACCTCCCGCCCGTTCTCCAGCACCTGCAACAGCCTGTGACGACGATCGAGGATCAGGAGCCTGGCGGGTGCTGCGACGGGGGCTGGAGTTGGGGTTGGCGCAGCGATGGGCGCAGCTGTTGGAGCCGATGCGGGGGCGGCGGGCGAGCTCGGCGCCGCAGGGGAGAGCGTCGAGCCAGCCGGGCCCACAGGCTCGGGCAGCCCACCCTCCTTCAGGCCCACCTGCAGAGGTTCCCCCTCGAGCAGCGCTGCGGCTCCCGCCTCCGGCTCGGCGCTGTTCGCCGGCAGGGCCAGGCTGGCCTTCACCGGCTCAGCGCCAGCGGCCAGGGC
>JAYKHK010000008.1:0-2786 GCA_035284785.1 Cyanobacteriota bacterium
CCCCGGTAGATTCCCGCGAGTTCTCGATCCGCCCGATGCTCGCCATCGCCATCCTGGCCGCAGGAAAGGGCACGCGCATGAAGAGCCGCCTACCCAAGGTGTTGCAGCCCTTGGCCGGCGCCACCCTGGTGGAGCGGGTGCTCAAAAGCGCTGAAGCCCTCCATCCCGAACGCCGGATCTTGATCGTGGGCCACCAGGCCGATCGCGTCCGCGAGGCCCTCTCCGGCCAGGCCGATCTGGAGTATGTGTTGCAGGAGCCGCAAAACGGCACTGGCCACGCCGTGCAGCAGTTGCTGCCTTGCTTGGAGGGGTTTCAGGGAGACCTGCTCGTGCTCAACGGCGACGTTCCCCTCCTGCGCCCCCAAACCCTCTCAGACCTCCTGGCCCGGCACCGCGACAGTGGCGCCGGCGTCACCGTGCTCACGGCGCGGCTCAGCGATCCCACCGGCTACGGCCGCGTCTTCACCGATGCGGAGGGGCGCATCACCGCCATCGTGGAACACCGGGATTGCGACGCCAGCCAGAGGGCCCACTGCCTCACCAACGCCGGCATCTACTGCTTCCACTGGCCTCGCCTGGCCCAGGTGCTTCCCCTCCTCACCACGGACAACGACCAGGGCGAGCTCTATCTCACCGACACGGTGGCCATGCTTCAGCCGGCCTTGCAACTGGAGGTGATGGATCCGGCGGAAATCAACGGCATCAACGATCGGGTGCAGCTGGCCCAATGTGAAGCGGTGTTCCAAGAGCGGCTGCGGCGCCACTGGATGGCCGAGGGGGTCACCTTCATCGACCCCGCCAGCTGCACCCTCAGTGATGGCACCCGCTTCGGCCGAGACGTGGTGGTGGAGCCCCAGTGCCATTTCCGGGGCGACACGGTGATCGGCGAGGGGTGCCGCATCGGGCCGGGTTGCCTGATCGAAAACAGCGCCATCGGTGATGGGGTGGAGTTGATCCATGCGGTGGTGCGCGATGCCCGGGTGGCCAATGGCTGCACCGTTGGCCCCTATGCCCAACTGCGGGGTGGGGCCGTGTTGGAAGCCGATTGCCGCATCGGCAATTTCGTGGAGGTGAAAAACAGCCATCTCGGGCCTGGCGTCAAGGCCAACCACCTCTCCTACCTGGGTGATGCCGATGTGGGGGCGAAAGTGAACATCGGCGCAGGCACCATCACCGCCAACTACGACGGTGTGCGCAAACACCGCACCCAGATCGGCGCCGGCAGCAAAACCGGAGCCAACAGTGTCTTGGTGGCGCCGATCAGCCTGGGGGAGGGCGTCACCGTGGCCGCGGGCTCCACCCTCACCGAAGACGTGCCAGCGGGGTCTTTGGCGCTGGGCCGGGCGCGCCAGGTGGTGAAATCCGATTGGCTGCCGCCCAACTGAGCCCAGACCTAGCCCAGCTCCTTCCCCGGTTCTGTGCCCTCCCAATCGATGATCAGCACCTCGCTGCGTGGGCCCAGGCGGAAGGGCAGCAAGCTGTGCCCCACCCCCACGCTCACGCAGAGCACCCGGCCCCCGGCGAGCCCATAGCGGCCGGCTTGGTAGCGGCGGGAGAGGGGACCGGAGGCGGCCAATGGCGCGATTCCACCCGGCAGGGTGATCTGGCCTCCGTGGGTGTGACCGGCCAGGGCCAGATCAAAGGGGCGTTCGCCCGCATCCAGCAGGCCCGAGGGCTGGTGGATCAGGAGAATCGTGGCGCAGTTGGCATCCCAGCGGGCATCGCCGGCGCGGGCCTCTCCGCCCAGATGGTCATCGAGCCCCACCAGGAGAACGTTTCCGAAGGGCTCCTGCAGCTGCACGCTGCGATTGCGCAACACGCGGATGCCGCTGCTCTCCAACTGGGCGGTGATCCTGGCCGCATCGGAGCAATGGTCGTGATTGCCCATCACGGCGAACACCCCACAGGGGGCCCTCAGGCGCCGCAGGCTGGGCAGGATCAGATCCAGTTCCTCGCTGAGGGAACACACAAAATCGCCGCCTAAAAGGATCACATCCGGCGCGGCCTCCATCAAGGCTTCACAGGCGGAGGCGATGGTGCCCGTGGGCGTCATCCGCCCGGCGTGCAGATCGGAGGCGAACGCCAGCCGCAGCCGGCTCCGCTGCCCCAGCGGTTTGTCCACTTCGATCCGCTCGCGCCAGCGCTGCACCTGGTCGGTGCGGATGCCCTGGCTTGTGCCGCGGGAGCGGCTGAGGCTTTCGCCCAAGGCCAACAACAGCGCCGTCACCACCGGCCGACGCCAGCGCCGATAGGGCGAAACTGAACTGGCCTCCATGGGGCCTTTCTCCGCAAGAGCCTCTTGCCTCCACTCTTAGGCACGGATCAGCCCGCTGGCTCCAGACCGGCTTGCAAGAGGGGCATCAGGGTTTCCAGGGCCACACCGCGGCTGCCCTTGAGCAGCAGCACATCTCCAGGCTTGAGCCAAGCCAACAGGGGCTCGGCCGCCGCTTCCGGGCTGCCCACCCGCGCCAGGCGGGGCAACCCCTCAGCGGCCGCCACCATCGCCTCCCCCTCCTCGCCCGCGTCCACCACCACCAGCCCATCGAGGTCCAGCTCCCGCGCCCTGCGCGCCACCTGCTGGTGCAACGCCAAGCTCTGCTCCCCCAGTTCCAACATCGTTCCCAACACCGCATAGCGGCGTCCGGCGGGGCACTCCGCCAGAAGCTGCAACGCCGCCATCACCGCCTCAGGGGAGGCGTTGTAGGTCTCATCCAGCACGCTCACCCCCCCGATCTCCAGGCGCCGATTGCGGCCGCCGGGCACCTCCACCACCAGCGAGGCCAGGG
>JAYKHK010000009.1:0-7805 GCA_035284785.1 Cyanobacteriota bacterium
ACAGCGACATAGGCCGTGTGCGAGAGGGTGTGGTAGTGCTCAGGAGGCACAAACCCAAGCAGAAAGGCCAGGCCGCAGACGCCCATTCCCAAGCGGGCCCAAAAGGGCAAATGGGGACAGACAAAACCACGGCGAACGCTGGGCTGGCTCCGCCTGAGCCGCAGCGCCGCAGCAAACATCAATCCATAGACAACCAGGTAGATCTGGGCGGCAATAGCACTCAACATCCAAAAGGCCGCCGAAACATCGGGGATGACCACATACAGGCCGGCCAGAGCCGTGACAATCAACGCCTGCACCAACAAGATGTTCTTTTGCACCCCATGCCTGTTGGTGGCCTGCCACCAGCGCGGCAGCGCGCCCGAGCGGGCCACCAGCAACAGGCCCGTCGATGGGCCCACCGTCCAGGTGAGCACACCAGCCAGGGCACCGAGGATCAACAGCACGGCCATCAACTGAATGGCCCAGGCCATCTGAAAACGCGTGAAAAAATCCGCATAGGCCTGCATCACGCCAGCGGTTAAACTCGTTTGATTGGCTGGCAGCACCAAGGCAATCGACAAGGTGGGCGGAATGAACACCAACAAGATGATCAGCACGGCCAAGCCAATCGCCTTGGGAATCTCTCGCTGGGGCTGGCTGAGCAGGCGGGCATGAATGGCGTTCATCTCAATGCCAGCAAAAGCAACAAAATTGCTGATCGTCAATACAAGATGGCCGCAGGCCCATTTCACTTCATTCCACACATCGATCGACGTCTTCTGAGCGCCAGCCTGTGGCGCCACTGGCATGAACACATCAGGGATCAACGCCCTTGGCGATAGCAGCATTTCGGATCGATGCCCCGTCAACAGCCAGAGGGCGCCCAGAAGAATCAAGACCGTTGCAGGCAAGATGGTCCCCAGCACGGTGAGACAGGAGGCCAACTTGGAGAGGGAGACAATGCCGCGCAAAGCAAAAATCACACTGAACCAATAGAAGCCGATCACAAACAAGCAGATGAATACACCGCTATTCGCCAGCTCTGGCTGGATCAGATAGGCCAGGGCACTGGCAGCAAACGCCAAGACAATCGGAAACCAGGTGAGCACCTGAATCCAGCCATACCAAGCGGCAAAGAAACCAAGTTGTCGACCAAACGCCTGCGTCACCCAGCCATAGATGCCGCCCCTCCAACCGGTTGCCAATTCGGTGGCGACGAGCACCACCGGCGTGAAAAAAAACAAGACCGCTATCAAATACAGCGCGATTGAACCCAATCCATACACCGCCATGCTTGGCAAATAACGGATGCTCGCCACAGCGGCCACCATCATCATCGACAGCGTCAGCCAACTCAAGCTCTGGCGCTCTTCAGCCATCAGCTGGCGGCGTTTCTGAAACCCTACAGCCGCTGTTCGAGTCCCATCCCGATCCTCCCCGGCTCGCCAGGCAACCCCAAGCCCCCCCGTGAGGGGCCCTCGGCGGCTGCAAACTTCTAAGGTTTTGCGGTTGCCCGCCCATCCCTTGAGCGCCACCGCCCCTCCCACCCCAGATGCCGCAGCGGTCGCGCCGCAGGTTCCGCCCAGCGTTCAAGAGCGGAGGCCAAGGCCCAGCGCCCAGGGGGCGGGTGGAGCGGCGCCCGGCTGGGATGTGCTTGTGATCGGGGCTGGCATCGGCGGGCTCGTCACCGCCAGCCAATTGGCCGCCAAAGGGGCCCGGGTGTTGGTGTTGGAGCGCTACCTGATCCCCGGTGGCTCGGGAGGCAGTTTCCGGCGGGCGGGTTACACCTTTGATGTGGGGGCCTCGATGATCTTTGGCTTCGGGGAGAAGGGCCACACCAACCTCCTCACCCGCGCCCTGGCCGATGTGGGCCAGCGCTGCGACACCCTGCCCGATCCCGTGCAGCTGGCTTACCACCTCCCCGATGGCCTGCAGGTGGCCGTGGCTCGCAATTATGAACGCTTCATCGCCGATCTCACGGCCCTCTTTCCCGCCGAAGCCAAGGGCATTCGCGCCTTCTACGACACCTGCTGGCAGGTGTTTCGCTGCCTCGATGCGATGCCCCTGCTCTCCCTGGAGGATCCGGCCTACCTGGCCAAGGTGTTTTTCAAGGCGCCCCTGGCCTGCCTGGGTCTGGCCCGTTGGCTGCCGGTGAACGTGGGCGATGTGGCGCGCCGCCACATCCGCGATCCCAAACTCCTGCACTTCATCGACATGGAGTGCTTTTGCTGGAGTGTGATGCCCGCCGATCGCACGCCGATGATCAATGCCGGAATGGTGTTCTCCGATCGCCATGCGGGCGGCATCAACTACCCCAAAGGTGGCGTTGGCGTGATCGCTGAGAAATTGGTGGCGGGGCTGGAGGCCCACGGGGGTGCGATTCGCTACCGGGCCCGCGTCACCGACGTGCTGATCGAAGGCCAGGGCTCGGCCGCCAAGGCCGTGGGCGTCAAGCTGGCCAGCGGCGAGGAGATCCGGGCACAGCGGGTGGTGAGCAATGCCACCCGCTGGGACACCTTCTCCGGAGACGCCGATGGCGCGGGACACGTGGCTCACCCGCTGGTGGACGCGGCCCACACGCCGGCCGCTGAGCGCACCTGGCGGCGCCGCTACCAACCCTCCTCCTCGTTTCTCTCCTTGCATCTGGGCATCGACGCCGCTGTGGTGCCCCCTGGCTTCCATTGCCACCACCTGCTTCTGGAGCGCTGGGAGGAGATGGAGGCGGAGCAGGGGGTGATCTTCGTGTCGATGCCGACCCTGCTTGATCCCTGCCTGGCCCCGGCGGGCCACCACATCCTGCACACCTTCACCCCCAGCGCCATCGAGGCCTGGCAGGGCTTGTCGCCTGCCGCCTACCGCGCCAAGAAAGCAGCCGACGCCGATCGGCTGATCGCACGGCTGGAGGCGATCCTGCCCGGCCTGGCCGGCGCGATTCGCCATCGGGAGGTGGGAACCCCCCGCAGCCACCGCCGTTTTCTGGGCCGCATGGGCGGCAGCTACGGCCCGATCCCGGGCCTGCGCCTGCCCGGCCTGCTGCCGATGCCCTTCAACCGCACCGGCGTGCCAGGCCTCTACTGCGTGGGCGATTCCTGCTTCCCCGGCCAGGGCCTCAATGCCGTGGCCTTCAGCGGTTTCGCCTGCGCCCATCGCATCGGCGCCGATCTGGGGCTCAACCCCTGGGCCCTGCCGGCCTGAGCGAAGGGTTCAGCCCGCGGGCCGCAGCCACCGCCAACCAGACGCCCAGCGGGAAAACCTCGCTGATGTTGAGCGTGAGGCTGATCAACAGCAGCACGGCCCAAAACGGCCGCAGAGCGGGATCCTGCCAACAACACCAGCCCACGAGCCCATAGAACGCCACCAGCGCCACCACACCCCCCTGGGCGAGCAGCAACAGGGGCATGGCCTCAGCGGAGGGGCCGCGACCGCTCCTTGGCGCCTCCACCGCGGTCGCAGGCGGATCGAGGCGGGGGAAACTGCGCTGGCGATGACTTTGGCTGGCCATGCCATAGCCCAGCCAGCGCTCCTGGGGGCTGCGGGGGTTCTGGATCCACACCCGCAAGGTGCGCAGGCGGCCCGTGGGGGAATCGATGAGCAGCGGCCGCCCCAGGAGCCCGGGCAGGGCCAGGGTGCACGCCAGCAGTCCCACCACCAGCGGAAAGACGCGCCAGCGCCGGGGCAGATGGCCCCACACCATCGCGAGCGCCAGCAGAAGCAAGCCCACCACGCCACCGCCGGAGCGGGCCAGAGCGGCCAACCCGATCGCGAGCAGCAGCAGCGGCCAGCGCTGCCAGGGGCGGCGAGAGCCGACCGCGCAGAGGGCCACGCTGATCGCCAACACCCCCCCCAGGGTGTTGGGCTGGTTCATCAATGCCGAGAGCCGCGTGGGCAGCCAGGGGCTGGGGGGGCCGCCAAACGGCATGGGCAGGCCGCGCATGGCCTCCAGCGCCAGGAAGGGCACCTGCAGGAGCACCAGGGCCGCCGCCCCATCGGCGAGGATCTGCAGCCGGCGAGGGGTGGTCAACCAGCCCGCCACGGCGGCCAAGGGGATCCAGAGGCTCCACGCCGCGCTCAGCAGCGTGGCCGACAGGCCATCGAGCGGCAGGCTGATCGCGATGGAGAGGAGGCTGGAGAGGAGCAGGGGAGCCAGGGGCAGCAGCGCCTGAAGCGGCGGAAGGGGCTGCCAACGCACCACCAGCAGCGCCGTCGACACCAACAGCAGGAGGGGCGCAATGGCGTAGCGGACGGCCTTGAAGCCCACCTCCCGGGGACCGATGCGGTAGAGGCGGTGATAGTCGAGCCGCTCGATGCGGATCGGGGGCGGACCCGGGGAAAACTTGAAGGAGCGGCAGGAGGCGGACAGCCACCATCGCTGCACGGGGGGCTGGCAAAAGCGGGCCAGATCCCGCCCATAGGCCTGCGGCTCAAGCAGCCCCACCCGCCGGGCCCAGAAGGGCAGGCCATTGAGCAGCACCGCCAGGAGCATCGCCACCACGAGCAGGCGGGTGAGCTGATCCAACAGACGCTCGCGGCGCTCATCCATGGCGCTCTCCTTTGGCCTGGCCCATCCTCTGGCGCAACAGCCGCCAGGCCGCGCCAGCGGCGCAGGGCAGCCCGAGGATCTCCATGGCCATCAGGGCCGCCAAGCGGGCGGCATGGCCCGATCGGCTCGGCACCTCCCAGGCCTGGCCCCAAAGCTGCAGGCGCACCGCCAGGATTGCCAGGGCCGCTGCGAGCAGCGTGAGGCCAACCAACACCAGTGCCGCGGCGCCCACCACCATCAAGAGGCGGCGCAGGGAAGGCGGGGGGGGAGGGCCAAGCACGGCCCCCGCAGCCATCGCCACGGCAAGCACGGCCCCCCAGCGCATCCCCCAACCCACCAGCTCCCGCCCATCGATCGGCTGATCGACGCTGATCGGCGCCAAAACAGCCGCCAGCAAAGCCGCCACCGCCAGGGCCGCGCCCCAGCCCAGCGCCGCCGCCACGAGCAGGGGGGCAAGCCGCCGCCTGCCGTGGCCCCCCCCTCCGCTCATGGCCGCACCAGCCAGGGGCTCTGCAGGTAGGGACGCAGGGGGATGGCCGCCGGATCGCGGTGCAGATCCAGCCAGGCCGGCCCGATGGGGCCGAGCTGCCGGGGGCGCGCCCCCAACGCGGCCAGCAGAGCGGGTCGCTGACGGGCCTCGTTCCAGTCGCTCATGGTGAGGCGCAGATAACGATTGGCGCGCCAATGGATCTGATCGGCTTGGGCCAAGCCGTCGTTTCGGTCGGTGAGGATCGCCAAGCCGTTGGCCTCGATGCGCACATCGCTGAGGGGCGAATCGAGATCGCCGTAGCCAATTTTATAGCCGAGATAGACATTTTCACGCAGGGTGACATGGCGAATCGGGCCGCCCATCAGTTTGAGCAGCACCCCATGCCCCCGCTGTGGCGCAAAGGGAAACAGCAAAAACGTGTTCTGGCGAATCGTCAGCGGCCCTGGCGAGACAGGGCTGGGCGCCAGGGCCACAAAAGCGTTGAAGACGAGGTTGTCGTCCACGCGCAGATGGCGCGCGGCTCCGTCGAATTCAAACGCATCATCGCTGGTCTCGACAATCAGGTTGTTGCGGGCGCGATTGGAGCCGGCCCGGGGCGAGATCTTGATCGCGTCGCCGGCTTGCAGCACGATGTTGCCACTCACCTCGAGATCGGCTCCCCGCAACCAGGTGAGCGAACAATTGGAATAGCGATACAGCTCCCGCCAACTCAACCAGCCCCAGCGCGCCCATTCGTAGAGCGGGTAACAGCGGCTGAAATTTCGGGTCACCGCGATCGCCCTGGCCGGCTGGAGGGCGGGGTTGTCGTTGACGGCCACATCGGCCCCGTCAAACAGATTGCCCTCCAAGCGCACGTGGTGGGTGTTCCAGAGCTGGATCGCCGCCATCACGGCGAAATCAAACCGCAGATCCCTCACCTCCACGTAGGGGGCTTCAATCCAGAGGCTGGCCACCTGGTGGCCGCCAGAGCGGGTGCGGGCGGGCATCGGGCGCCGCACCTCCAGGGCCTCGCTGGCGGGCCGCTGGCCACCGGGCAGACAGAGCCACAGCTCCCGGGCGCTGGAGACAAAAGCTGGCCAGGCGCCAGGCCGAGCGCAGATCTGGCGCAGATGGGCCGTGGAGTTGCCGCGGTAGGCCATCAGCCCGCGCCAGCGCAGGCCATCGACGCGCCAGCCCACGGCCGTGCTCCAAAGGTGAGGGCCCCTGGGGCGCCAGCGCCAGCCGTCCATCACCGCGGGAAGGGCGCCGCCACTGATCACCGCCTGGCCCGGCACGGCCGAGCGCAACACCACCGGCTTGCCCGGACGGCCGCCCCGCCGCCAATGCACCTCCTCCCGATAGATGCCAGGCCAGATCAGGATGGTTTCCCCGGGTTCCGCAAGCTGGACGGCCCGCTGAATCGTGCGCAGGGGAAAGCGGCGCGAGTGGCCGATGAAGCCATCGAAGCCGTCGGGGGCCACATGCACCACACCGCGCCGCAGCCAGCCGCTGGGGGGCTGAAGGTAAAACAGGCAGGCGATCGTGCCCAGGCAGAGGGCGGCCAGGGCGGAACCGGAGGCCGACTGGCAGGGCAGGCGGCGCGGGCGCCGTGGGACACGCAACAGAAAGGGCCTCCAGCGCCGCTGCTCTTCCATGAACCTGAACGATCGCCCCCAGGCCGGCCTGCGCCCCGATCCATCGGCTGTGGAGAAGGGGATTCGCCTGGCACTTTGGCAGGGCAAGGGCGCTGGCTACGCGGGCAACAGCCTTTGGGGGCGCCTGGGGGATAGGGTGAGAGTGGCTCGATCTGAGCCGTCCCTGCTGCAGGCCGACTGCCTTGCCAGCGAGCATGGGGAGACCCATCCCACCTGCCCCCGCTCCCTGGAGGATTTGCGGACGGATCTCTTCAGCTGCAGCGAGGGAAGCAACGAACAAGAACACACAAAAAGGAACGGTTCGTCACAAGCGATGGTGTCGACCACGACAACGCGCTGAAGGCCACCGCCCAAGGATAAAGAAATCATGGAGAACGACATGGCAGGTTCATGGGCAACATCCCGAGCACTGATGAGCTTCCCGTCCCTGCAACGGCGGGACTATCGCCTCATCAATTGCTTCCACCAACCCCATCCCGAGCTGGATGGCCTTTACGAGAGCGTGGAAGAGGCCATGGCCGATGCCATCGACTGGCTTCAAAACATGGGCCCCGGCGCCAATGACACATCGATCGGACTGGAGGTGAGCACGCCGAGTGGCGATTGGCGCACGATCCGTCAACCGGAGCTGTTGCTTTGCCCCTTGCCGAGCCAACCTCATTGAACAGGGAGGGGCCATGGCTCAACCATGGGCCGTGGCAAGCAAGCGCAGCATCGGTCCCTCAAACGATGATTGAGCCAGAAAAGGGATAACAATTCGGCACAAAAAATTGCTCATTCAGCGGCGGACGCACGTAGTGGCCGTTGCTCTTGCGGGGCGGCAGCTTGATTTCCTCAGGGGTCATGTCCACATAGGGCACCTTGCTGAGCAGGTGGCGTATGCAATTGAGGCGCGCCCGGCGCTTGTCGTCGGCTTCCACGGTGAACCAGGGGGCTTCGGGGATGTTGGTGTGGGCAAACATCTCATCTTTGGCTTTGGAGAACTCCAGCCAGCGGTCGCGCGATTCCAGATCCATCGGGCTGAGCTTCCAGCGGCGGGCCGGATCTTTGATGCGTGAGCGAAAGCGCGCCTCCTGCTCCTCATCGCTCACCGAAAACCAATACTTGATCAAGGTGATGCCGCCGCGCACGAGCATGCGCTCGAATTCCGGGCAGGACA
>JAYKHK010000010.1:0-35054 GCA_035284785.1 Cyanobacteriota bacterium
ACCGGCACGGAGGTGAGCAAGGAAGCTGCCGATATGGTGCTCCTGGACGACAACTTCGCCACGATTGTCAATGCCGTGGAAGAGGGGCGTTTGGTGTATGCCAACATCCGGCGCTTCGTGAAATATATCCTCGGCAGCAATGTTGGCGAGCTCCTTACTATCGCCGCCGCCCCTTTGGTGGGCCTATTTGGCGTCCCGATGACACCTCTGCAAATCCTCTGGATGAACCTGGTGACCGATGGGGTGCCTGCTCTCGCCCTCGCCCTCGAACCCGGTGAGAAGGACATCATGCAGCGCCCTCCTGCCGAGCCAGGGGAATCCATCTTTGCCCGGGGCATCGGCAGCTACATCCTGCGCATCGGCGTTGTCTTTGCCGCCATCACCATTGCCCTCATGGTGTGGGCCTACCGCACCTATGGCCCCAACGGACCCTGGCGCACCATGGTGTTCACGACCCTCTGCCTGGCCCAAATGGGCCATGCCCTGGCAGCGCGCAGTGATCGCCCATTGATCCAGGTTGCCCCCTTCTCCAATCCATGGCTGATCTGGGCTGTGGTGCTCACCACGGGTCTCCAGATGGCTCTGCTTTACGTGCAGCCCCTGGCCAAGTTCTTCGGCACCGTTCCACTGTCCGGCAAGGATTTATTGATCTGCATCGGCTTCAGCCTGCTTCTCTTCCTCTATCTCGAACTGGAGAAAGTGTGGCGTCTCTGGCGGCGACGCGCCCAATCCCATGCCTGATGGTCTCAGCCTCCTCAAGACCCTTGTGGAGGCTCTGCCACGGCTGATCCAGGAAGGGGCGGGCCGCCATCCCCTGCTTGGCTATGGGCTGATCACCCTGGGCATGTTTCTCGAAAATCTTGTGCCGCCCATCCCGGCGGAACTGATCATGCCCTTGGGCGGTTACTTGGCCCACAAGGGCCAACTCCAACTGATTCCAGTCATCGCGGCAGGACTGCTGGGCACGGTGCTGGGGGCTTGGTTTTGGTACGGGATTGGCCGTTTGATCAACGAGGAGCGATTAGAGCACCTCATCGGCCGCCACGGGCGCTGGTTCGGGCTCACACCCAAGGGGTTGCGCAAGAGCCGCGACTGGTTCAATCGCCATGGCGCGGCGGTGGTGTTCTGGGGCCGGCTGGTGCCCGGGGTGCGCACGCTCATCTCGGTTCCCGCCGGCATTGAGCTGATGCCCCAACCCGGCTTTCTGGCCTGGACAACAGCCGGCAGCAGCGTCCTTGTGGTGATCTTGGCCTTGGCAGGCAAAGCGCTTGGAGAAAATTACGGAAGAGTGGAGTCCTGGATCGAACCCATCGGTGGGTGGATCCTCAAAGGTTTATTCCTGTTGGCTGGGCTGCTGGCGCTTGTTTCGCTCCTGCGTCGAACCCGCTCCCGATTCCGTTGAAGCAGCCCTGGATTCCGCTGCGGGAGCAAATGGTGCGCCAGGCCGGCTCATCGAAGGCTGGGTTAAATCCACCAAGGGACTGCTCTGCCAAAAGATGCTTCGTTTATCTTTCTCGCCGGCTTGGCTGGAGTCTTCCGTTTGATCTTCAGAGGTGTCATCCAGGAATTTTGCCTGACGCATCTCTTTGATCGAAGCCAGCAAGAGCATGGCTGATCCCACCATGGCCATGACCACCAGGGTCACCGCGCCCCAGAGCCGCTGCCGGCTGAGGATGGCCGTCTCCCGTTGATCGATCGGAAGGCCGCAATCCGTGCAGATCAACATGGGGTTGGTGCGACCCACCTTGGTGAGCATCAGGCAGCCGCAACGACGACAGGCCACGAAGAAACTACCAAAATCAAACTCTGGCACCGCAGAGCAGCCTGCCTTGGCTCATGGCGAGCCATAACGTCCACTTTTCGATGCCATAGGCAGATCCTTGTAAACCTTCTGCCCAGCGATGGCAAATCACCCCTAGCCTCTCACGCCAACTGGGCCCCGCAGCCAGCTTGTCTCTGTCGCCATGACCCTTCTCTTTGCCCAGACCGCCTGGCTGGTGCCTCTCTACCCGTTAGTGGCATCTTTGCTGTCGCTGCTCTGGTCTCCGGGCGTGATCTCCCGAACGGGCCCAAGGCCGTGCGGTTACATCAATCTCTTGATGGGCAGCCTGGCCTTTTTGCATAGTGCTGTGGCATTGGTGGCGCTCCACTCCAATTCCACCGCGGGCTCTTCCGCGATCTACCGCCCGTTGACCTTCGGCTGGACCTGGCTGGACACAGCAGGGCTGCGCATCGGCTTCGACGGCCTGATCACGGAACCCGCCCTGATCGCGATGACGGTGATCACCGGGCTGCATGTGCTGGTGCAGATCTATTCCATCGCCTACTTGGAAATGGACTGGGGATGGCCACGTTTTTTTGGCTCCCTGAGTTTCTTTGAAGCCGGTCTTTGCGCCTTGGTCCTCACGGATTCGCTCTTCTTCAGCTACGTGATCCTTGAGTTGCTGACCCTCGGCACCTATCTCATCGTTGGCACCTGGTATAACCAACCCCTGGTGGTCAAAGGAGCTCGAGACGCCTTTCTCACCAAGCGAATCGGCGATCTCATCCTCTTGGCTGGCGTGATTGCCTTGCTACCGATCACAGGCACATGGAATTTCCACGGGCTGCAGGGCTGGGCCGCCGATCTGACCAACAACCACATCCCCCTCTCCTCTGCCGGCACCCTCATCCTGTTGGCCCTGATCGCAGGCCCGATGGGCAAATGCGCCCAGATTCCTCTGCACCTCTGGCTGGATGAGGCCATGGAAAGCCCACTCCCCTCCACCGTCCTGCGCAACTCTGTTGTGGTGGTGGGTGGCATCTGGGTGCTGCTTCGGCTGGAGCCCTTGATCGCCCTGAGCCCCTTTGTGCAGTCAGTGCTGGTGGTGGTGGGAGGCACCAGCGCCCTGGTGGGCGCCCTGATTGCCCTCGCGCAGATTGATGTGAAACGGGCCCTCTCCTTTTTGGTGACCAGCTGGATGGGCCTGCTCTTCATGGCGGTGGGCCTTGGTGGCATCAACGTGGCCGATCACCTCATGCTCGTCTACCCCCTGCCCATGGCCCTGATGCTGATGTCCATCGGGGCCATCGTGTTCACCAACGTGACCCAAGACCTCACCCAACTGGGTGGTCTTTGGAAGAAGCGGCCCTTGATGGGTCTGGCATTCCTCACCGGTGCTGGCGGGCTGATGGCCCTCCCCCCCTTCGCCGGTTTTGCCGCACTGAGGGAGCTCCTCGCCGTGGCCGCCAGCAGCAGCCACCCTTGGCTTCTTGGTGGCATCGTGCTGCTCAGCAATGCCCTGATCAGCGCCGGCTTGATGCGCGTGTTTGGCTTGATCTGGGCTGGCCAGCCCACCCCCTTCACCACACGCTCGCCGGAAGCGCTCTGGCTGCTGGTGTTGCCCACCCTTGTGCTGATGGGGATGGTGCTTCACCTGCCACAGATGTTGGTGCGCAATGGGGTCTTCCCCCTCACGCCGCTAGCAGGCTGGGGGCCACAAGCTTGGCCGCTTCTGGCAAGCACCCTGGTGGGAGGGGGTCTTTCAGCCCTCTTCTACCTGCGACCCCACCCCCTGGCCCACCTTCCGTCCACCCTTGGCGGGCTCCAGGACTGGCTGGCCCACGACATGCAAACGGAGCGGTTCTATCACCGCACCATTGTGGGTCTTGTCGTGGCCTTAGCCCGGCTCAGCGCCTGGTCTGATCAGCAGATCGTGGATGGCTTCAGCGGTGCCACCGGCGAAGTGGCTCTTCAGGGAGCCAAACGCCTCAGCCTCACCACCTCCGGACGCTCCCAGGCCTATGCCCTCACCCTCTTGCTCGGCATTCTCCTGATGGCTGCCTGGCTGCTGGCCAGCCCCCCCTCCCCAGATCTCCTCCGCCCGCTCCGCTGATGTCTCCTTCCGTCTTGTTGTTGGTGCTCGCGTTGCCCGCGGCGATCGCCCTGCTGCTTCCCCTGATCTCTGACGCCAACCCCGTGCGTCTCAGAACCCTTGCGGCGCTCTCCTGCGCAGGCCAATTCCTGTTGGCTCTGGCCTGCTGGCGGTTCCCCCCCAGCGATCTCCACCTCGCCTGGCTGCCCAAGCTGAAATTGGCCCTCGATCTCGGGCTCGATGGCCTCTCCCTTCCGCTGGTGTTGCTCACCGCCCTGATCAGCACCCTGGCCATCCTCTCGGCGCCCGATGACCAAGCACGGCCGCGTCTCTTCTACTCCTTGCTTTTGGCCACCAACATTGGAGTGGTGGGCGCCTTCCTGGCCCGCAACGCCCTGCTGTTCGTATTGGCGTTTGAACTGGTGCTGATTCCTGCCACCCTGCTCGTGGCGATCTGGGGTGGCCAACGCCGAGCTGGTGCGGGCATTCGCTATCTGGTGTATGGATCGGTGTCTGGCCTGAGCCTCCTCGCTGGTGTTTTGGCCTTGGGTTGGTTCAACAGCAATGGCGTGAGTTTTGCTTACAGCGATCTCGCCCATGCGGCGCTCACCCCTTCGGCCCAGGCCTGGGTCTTGGGGCTTTTTCTCCTGGCTTTTGGCCTCAAGTTGCCCATCGTTCCCTTGCATGGCTGGCAGCCCTTCACCTATGCGCAGGCCCCCATTCCCGCCGTAATGGTGCTTGGCGGGGCCGTCTCCAAGCTTGGGGCTTACGGCCTGCTCCGCTTCGGGGTTGGTTTTCTCCCCGACACCTGGGCGGCCTGGTCCCCCTGGATTGCTGCCGCAGGAGCGGTGAGCGCCGTGTATGGAGCGCTCAATGCCATTGCCCAAAGCGACATCCGCCGCCTGATGGCCTACAGCTCCCTGGGGCACATGGGATTGCTGGTGCTCGCCCTGGCAGCGGCCACCCCCTTGAGCCTTCAGGGTGCCGTGGCCCAGATCTTGGCCCACGGCTTGATCGTGGCCTTGCTGTTTGCCTGTGTGGGCCTGATTGAGCGCAAAACGGGCAGCAGCGCCATTCCCGACCTGTCTGGCCTGCTCAACCCCCTGCGCGGGTTGCCCTTCACCATGGGCATGTTGCTTCTGGCGTTGATGGCCGCAGCCGGCATTCCTGGCCTCGCCGGCTTCCCTGCCGAGCTGATCGTGTTTGAGGGCAGCTGGGTGGCGTTCCCGCGAGCCACATTGATCTGCTTGATCGCTTCGGGCTTCACCGCTGTGTACGCCATTCGGCTGTTCAACCGGGTGGGCTTTGGCCGGCTCGACAACGCCAAAGCCGATTGGTCCTCCACCCGCTGGTCGGAGCGGGCGCCAGCCCTGGTGCTCACCCTGCTGATCCTGGCCTGCGGCATCTGGCCTCAGGCCCTCACGGGCTGGAGTGAATCCGCCACCTCCTCCCTGGCCCTGCGCTCCTCCATCTTCCCGGCCCAATTGGCCTCCGCCCCGCAGCTTCTCCCCTCATGACACCCCCAACCGCCACGGCGGAGGACGTCCGCCAGACCCCCCTGATTCCCCCCTCCCAACACCGCTGGGCCGACGTGATTCACCGGCTCGAAGCTGGTGGCTCCATGCTTCCGGACACACCGGAAAACCTGCAACAGATCATCGGCATCTACAAGGCTTACGCCGTGCCGATGGATTTCTACTGGCGCGATCTCCTCTACATCGCTGAGCGCGTTTTCCTCAATCCTTTGCCGGCCTTCAAGTATTTCCCAAGCCAGGCGTATCTCGATCTTCCCAATTCCTACGCCGGCGATCAATCGAAGCTGCGCATCTGGCGTGGAGGAGAGAAGGCCCACCCCGAGCTGCTCGAGTTCATGGCGAAGGGGGAGACAGGCAACATGCCAAAAGTGTTGCATCACCTTTGGCACGATCGCATCAACATGGAATTCGCCGAGGCCTGCATGCAGGCCATGCTCTGGCATCAGGGCATGGGCGGACGCTTCTACGACTATCTCGAGACCGAGGCCTATAGGGCGAATGCAGATCGGGCGATCAAGGCCTATTTCCGCAACAACCCCTTGATGCTTGGCCTTTACAAGCTGTTCCCTGAAATGTTCATGGAGCAGGTGAAACAGATGAGCTATTACGCCAATCTTGGCCTCTTCTGGGAAGTGATGGCCCCCGTCTTTTTCGAGATGAGCGACATCTACGACGAAGGCGGTTTCAAGGGTGTACCCGATGCCATGAATTTTTTGGTGAATGGCATTTTTGCCGTGGCCGGCCGACCGATCTATCACCATGTCTATGTGGGGGACGAATGCATTGAGGTGATCCCCAAATCAGAGGGCTTCACATGGCTTTACGAAGCGGCTTTGCCCTATGTGGAGGCGGTGTTCTACCGAACGGCGCCGTTTCGTGGCACCAAGAGCTACAACGCTCAGGCCTATCAGGTGCCAGCCGACCAAGCCGATTTCCACTACGGCATTCTCTATGCCGATGTCTTCCCCGTGGGATCCGCAGGCATTCCGCCCACGCTGTTAATGCAAGACATGCTGCATTTTCTGCCTCCCTATCTTGAAGAGATGTATAAACAACACAAGCGAGGTGAGGAAGACCAGCTGATCCAGCTAGGCATCACCTTCCAGCGTTCGATGTACAACGTCACCTCCGCTGTCATCCAGGCTCTGCGCTGCGCCCTGCTCTACCCCCTGGACGATCCCGATCCAGAACATCTGATGGCCAATCGCCGCTTTTTCGAGGCCCAGATGGATCGATTCCTTCGTCCGGAGGCTCGGCTTGGAGATATTCAGAATCAAGATTATCGCTGACCATCGTTCTCGCCCCAGCCCCAATCCTTTGACTCGCCGCATTCTTCACGTGGTTTATGGCCAACATCATTGAGACGGCGAAAGCCGCTGGTTGCTTCAACACTTTGCTCACCGCCGTGGAGGTGGCTGGGCTCACCTCAGCTCTGGAAAGCCCTGGTCCCTTCACCGTCTTTGCACCGGTGGATGAGGCCTTTGCTGCCCTGCCACCAGGCACGGTGCAAACTCTGGTGGACAATCCTCCCCAGCTGGCGCGAATTCTCAAATACCACGTTCTCGCGGGCGCCCATCGCCGGGCCGAACTGGTCAATCAACCCGAATGGACCAGCCTGGAGGGGGCTCCGGTGGCCATCCGCCGGGCCGAGCCCTTTGAAGTGAAAAACGCCACCGTGGTGAGTGCTGATGTCGCTTGTGACAACGGGGTGGTGCATGTGATCAACAGAGTGATTCTGCCGGGGTAAAGCCGCAACCCCGCTGCCCCGGTGCCCAGTTCCGGGGGGTCAGCAGCCGCAGCGGATGGCAGGGGGTGTCTAGCGCCTGAGGTGCGTGTGACAATCAGCCGACTTCATTTTTCTTCCATGCGTCATCAGGCCCGCCTTCTGCCCCTGACCTTGCTGCTAGGGAGTGTCCTGGTGGGATGCGCGCCTGAAGGAGGCTCAGGAGTGCAGAGCGCCAAACTCTCCGCCGTCCAAGCGCGTGGCAAGTTGATTTGCGGGGTGGATGGGAAGCTGCCGGGCTTCAGTTTTGTCGGACCTGATGGCACCTACTCGGGATTGGATGTGGACGTGTGCAAGGCGGTGGCGGCGGCTGTTTTGGGGGATCCAAACAAAGTGGAATATCGCGATCTGAATTCCAGCGAACGCTTCGCTGCGCTGGCCAGTGGCGAAATTGACCTTCTCTCCCGCAACACCACCATGACGCTCAGCCGCGATGCGGCGGGGGGCAATGGTCTCAGCTTCGCCCCCACCACCTTCTTCGACGGCCAGGGTGTGATGACCACCAAAGCCAGTGGGATCACCACCCTCAAGGCTTTGGCGGGCAAACCCATCTGCGTGGAAAGCGGCACCACAACCGAGCTCAACCTCGCAGACCGCATGCGCGAGCTGAATGTGCCCTACACCCCGCTGAAATTCCAAACGGGCGACCAAACCTACGCGGCCTATCTGGGTGGGCGCTGCGTTGCCGTCACCAGCGACCGCTCGCAGTTGGCAGCCAAGCGCACAAGCTTCCCCAAGCCGGATGACCACGTGCTCCTTCCCGATGTGATGAGCAAGGAGCCCCTCACACCGGCCACCGTGAATTCAGATCCCCTCTGGTCTGATGTGGTCCGTTGGAGCGTCAACACCCTCTTCCAAGCCGAGGAGCTCGGAATCACCCAGGCCAACGTGGCCGCCAAGGTGGCCGAAGCCAAAGCCAACCCCAAGCTGGCAGATCTGCGTCGCTTCCTTGGCGTGGAGGGCGACTTCGGCAAACAGCTGGGACTGCCGGCTGATTTTGTGCCGAAGGTGGTAGGCGCGGTGGGCAACTACGGCGAAATCTTTGATCGCAGCGTTGGGCCCAAATCTCCCCTCAAGCTGGATCGGGGTGTCAACAGACAGTGGAAAGAGGGTGGGCTGATCTACTCCCCCCCCTTCCGCTAAAAACCGATGGCCAGCACTCCCCCCTCCATCGCCCCTGCGGCGGCACCACCCTGGTGGCGTGATCGCCGGGTGGTGCCCTGGCTGGTGCAAGCCGCCGTGGGATTGGTTGTGCTTCTTGCGGTGGCTTTCCTGCTGGGCAATCTTGTGCGGAATCTCACCGCGGCGGGTCTGCTGCTCACCTGGCGCTGGCTGGGCCAACCCGCCGGTTTCGACCTGGCCGAAACAATCCTTCCTTTTGATGCCGGGATGCCCTACTGGCGAGGTTTGCTGGCTGGGCTGGCCAACACGCTGAGGGCGGTCCTCTGCGGTCTGGTGGGGGCCACCGCCCTCGGCACACTCGCCGGGATGGCGGCCTTCAGCAGCAATGGCTTGCTGCGTGGCCTGGCGCGGGTCTACGTGGAGGTGATTCGCAACATTCCCCTGTTGTTGCAGCTGGTTTTTTGGTATTTCGTGGTGTTTCTCACCCTGCCCAATGGCGCCGCCGCCTTTCAGTTGCCAGGCGTCGTGCTGGCCAAATCGGGGCTTTATGTCGCTGGCCTGGCGGAGGGCCTCCGCTGGCAGCTTCCCAGCCTGGTGAATGGGGTTTGGCAGTCTCCGATCCGACTTTCGGTGGAATTCGCAGCCCTGCTGACAGGGCTGATCATTTATTCCGGTGCCTTCATCGCCGAGGTGGTGCGCGGCGGGATCTCCGCGGTGCCCAAGGGCCAATGGGAGGCGGCATCCTCCTTGGGTCTGAGTTGGTTCACCACGTTGCGGCAGGTGGTGCTGCCCCAGGCTTTACGGGTGATTATTCCGGGACTGAACACCCAATACATCTCCCTCGCCAAGAATTCCTCCCTGGCGGTCGCTGTGGGGTTCAGCGATCTTTATTCCGTGGCTGAAACCACATTGAACCAAACGGGTCGGGCCGTGGAGGTTTACCTCATCTTGCTGGGGGCCTACTTGGGGTTGGATTTGTTGATCTCAGCCCTGATGAATGGCCTCAACCGGCTTGTGCAAATCAAGGAGCGCTGAGATGAAACCGCTGCTGCGCAGGCTTCGCCATGAACTTTTTGCCACTCCGGGCGATGCCCTCCTGAGTGTTGGTCTGCTCGCCCTGCTCAGCTCGGCGCTGGTTGGCTTTCTTCGCTGGGCCTTGCTGCAGGCTGAGTGGGCCGTGATTCAGGCCAACAGCACCCTCTTCGCCGTAGGCCGCTACCCGGTCGAGCAGCAATGGCGCCTTTGGCTGCTCACCACCCTGCTGCTGGGAGCGGCCGGCCTGAGCTGGGGGCTGTTGCGGGCCCATCCCCGCTCGGATCGAGAAGGAATCCTCTGGCCCCGCAACGACCGCCTGGCCGTCTCCCTCCTGGTGGCGATCGCGCTCTGGCTGCCGTGGTTCTTGAAGCTCCAGCCGGGAATCCAAGCCCGCTGGTGGGGCTTGGCGGCGCTGCTGATCGGCCTGCGATGGCTGGCCGGCCGTTTTGGTCGCCAACTTCCCTCCAAGCTGAGGCGGGCGATCCCGCTGCTCTGGCCAACCCTCTACCTGCTTGGCATGGTGCTGATCAGCGGTGGCTTGGGAATCGTGAAGGTGGCCCCTTCCGAATGGGGCGGGCTGCTGCTCACTCTCCTGGCGGCCAGTTTCGCGATCCTGCTTTGCTTCCCCCTGGGGGTGCTGCTGGCCCTGGGCCGACGCAGCGAGCTACCCCTTCTGCGCTGGGCCTCAGTGGTTTACATCGAATTCATTCGAGGCGCCCCTTTGATCACCCTGCTCTTCCTCGGCCAAAACATCTTGGGCTTCCTGCTTCCCAACGGGCTGGCACCGGAGCGCATCTGGCGAGCAGCCTGGGTGTTGACCTTTTTTGCCGCGGCCTATCTGGCAGAGGCGGTGCGGTCCGGTCTGGCAGCGGTGCCCACCGGCCAGGTGGAGGCGGCCCGCTCCCTGGGACTCTCCTACCCGCAAGCTCTCCAACACATCGTTCTCCCCCAGGCCCTGCGTGTGGCCCTGCCCGCCATGGTGGGCCAATTCATCTCCCTGCTGCAAGACACCACCTTGCTCTCCCTGATTGGCCTGCTGGAATTGCTCGGCGTGGCCCGCACCGTGATGGCCAACCCTGCTTATTTGGGCAAGAACGCTGAGGTGTATCTCACCCTGGCGGTGTTGTTCTGGTGTTGCTGCGCCGCCCTCGGGCTTGGCAGCCGCGCCCTGGAGCGACGCCTCGATCCCCAAACCATTCCAAGCCGTTGATGCGCCCTGCCCCCACGCCCATGACACCCTCCGCAGCCCAAGCCAATTCCGTGATGATCGCTGCCCGCGACGTGCAGAAGTGGTATCCCAATGGCTTCCATGCCCTGCGGGGATGCGATCTTCAGGTGCACAAAGGCGAGGTGGTGGTGGTGATGGGGCCATCAGGCTCGGGCAAGAGCACCTTCATCCGCACCTTCAACGCCCTCGAAGATTTTCAAAAGGGCAGCATTACGGTTGATGGCATCGCCCTCTCCAACGACCTGCGCAACATCGATGCCATTCGCCGGGAGGTGGGCATGGTGTTCCAGCAATTCAATCTCTTCCCCCACCTCACCGTGCTCGACAACCTCACCCTTGCCCCCGTGCTGGTGCGCAAGCGAGCCCGGGGGGATGTGGAGCGACAGGCACGGGCCCTGTTGGAACGGGTGGGCATTGCGGAGCAAGCCGAGAAATATCCCGGCCAACTTTCCGGAGGCCAGCAGCAACGGGTGGCGATCGCCCGCGCCCTCTGCATGGAGCCGCGCATCCTGCTGTTTGATGAACCCACCAGCGCCTTGGATCCGGAGATGGTTCGGGAGGTGCTCGATGTGATGCGCAACCTGGCCAACGACGACATCACCATGGTGGTGGTGACCCATGAGGTGAAATTCGCTGAGCAGGTGGCAGACCGGGTGGTGCTCATGGCGGAGGGAGAAGTGGTGGAAGAAGCAGCACCGGATGTGTTTTTCAACAGGCCATCCCACGAGCGCACGAGGCGCTTTCTCGACCAGATTCTCTAACACAAGCAGATAAAAACCAATGGCTCAAGCCACGGCTGAAGCCATCACTTCCAGGCCATGAATTCCCTCATAAAACAGATAGGCGGCAAAGAGTAGGGCCAACACCCCAACCAGGGGCTCAGCGCGATGTTGCAGCCAATCTTCCAAGCGCTCGATGGCAGCGCGAATCCCCCCCCGACTGCCGATCCAGGCCAAGGGCGGCAACAGCAGCAACGAGCTGGCCATCAGGGCGTAGAGGCTGGTGAGCTCCAGATCGGCCGAGAGACCGGGATGGTTGATCAGCATCAAGCCGGCCTCCTTCAGATAAAACACCAGGTTCTCTGGCGTCAGCAGGGCACCGGCGGCACCGATGGCCACCAGCAGACCATCACTGAATTCCGGCAGCCGACCCATCAACCGCAGCGCCATGCCCTCCTCACCGATCGTGGCCTGGGGGGTGAGCTGGTAGAGCCCGAGGGCAAGCAAGCCGCCAGCGCCCACCAAGTCGATCAACACCTGCTCCCGCTCACCGTGCGCCAGGCTCAATTCGAAGTGGCTGCCGAGCACCAGCAACATCGCCACCGCCAACACATTGGCCAAGGTCCATCCCAACACGTAGGCAAACGAACGGCGCAGCGGCGCCCGCCCAAGCAGAAGCAGCGTCACCACGCCGATGTGCAACGGGCTGAAGGCGATGCCAATGCCAAACAACGACGACTGGGTGAACAGGGCTGGACTCATGGGAGCTGGCGGCGGCGGCAGAGGAGTTGGCGCAACCTAGACAGCCGAACACCCATGCCGTTAGCCCCCATCCCCGAGACGGCAGGGTCAGGGTCGGGTGGTCCAATCCGCCGCGTTCAGAGAGGGGAAAAGACCATCCTCGCGTTCGACAGCCTGAATCCATTTAGGCTGAAGTGGGGTGTGGTTTTCGATGGCATCCATCAGCCGCCAGAAGCGATCCAGATGGCGATGGATCCGCTCTCTCGCCAGAGAGGTGGTGGTGCCGGCCCGCAGGATGAAACTCCAATCGGAGCTCTGGGCCAGCAGCAATTCCCGGCCGGCCTGGTTGAGCCAGCGGCGCTGTTCAGCGCTGCCAACGCCCCGGTTCACCCGTCGCACCATGGCTCTGGAGGCCCGCTGCCACTCCGGCACCACCCAGGCGTTGCTGTCATTGAGCCAGTAATCGTGATATCCCCCCTGGCCCCAGCTGGAGGGAGATGGCTGGCAGACCTGCAGAGGAAGCCCCTGGGCCAACTCCTCCCGCAGATGGGTGAATTGCAATTCCACTGCCGGCCCACGTCGAAAAAGCTCAGCCAGGAACGAGGGCCCCTCAAACCACCAATGGCCAAAGAGTTCCGCATCAAAGGGGGCCACCAGGAGGGGGGGACGTTCAATGGCCGTGGTGAGGCCGTGGAGCTGCTCCAGTCGGCTCTGGAGGTAGGCAGCTGCATGTTCGCCCACCCGCTCCTGCGCCACGGCCGGCCCGTAGGGATCCTTTTGATCGAGGGGACAGCCTTGGGCCGTTACCCGGTGGAGCTTGAGGCCGAGAGGTCGTCGCGTCCGCACACCGAGGGCTTGCAGCTGCTCCTCTGGGAGATCCCAGCCGAGATCCCGATGAAATTCCCGGTAAGCCCCATCGCCTGGATACCCCTGGCTGGCGCTCCAAACCGGCAGGGTGGAAGCGCTGTCGCGGCCGAAAAAGGCCACCCCGGCCGGGGAACAGATGGGGGCATACACGCCGTAACGGGGCCTGGGCTGGGCGTGGAGCAGGCCATGGCCATCGAGCAGGCTGTAGCGCAGCCCGCAGGCCATCAGCTGCTGATCCAGACCTTCGTAGTAAGCGCACTCCGGCAGCCAGATGCCCAGGGGACGCTCCCCCAGAAGCCGCTGATGCTCCCGCACGGCGGTGAGCAGCTGAGCACGCACAGCCTCGGGGGAATCGCGCAGGAGGGGGAGGTAGCCGTGGGTGGCGGCGCAGGTGATGAGATCGAGCACCCCCGCCTGCTGCAGACGGCGAAAGCGAGCGAGCAGTTGGCCACCACAGGCTTGCCAGTCGCGGGCCACCGTCTCCAGCTCTCCAGCCAAAGCCTCGGCAGGGTCTTGCAGTTGGGCTGGAGCCTCCGCCAGCAGCTCCCGGCGCACCATCAACCAAGCAAGAAAACCACGGTTCAACTCGCTGTCACTGAGAAGCGAGAGAAGGGTGGGGGAGAGACCGAGGGTGAGGCGGGGGCGTTGGTCTGGATCGGCAATGGCCGCCTCCAGGACGCGAAGAAGGGGGATGTAGCACTCCTGAAGGGCTTGGAAATACCAATCCTCCTCAAGGGAACCAGGCTCCCCCGAGCGCACGTAGGGAAGGTGAGCGTGGAGCACCAGGGCCAAAGCACCTGCGGCCATGGAGTTCCTGCAGCCTGGGTAGTGTAAGGCTCGCCTTCACCCCACTCCGGAAAAAGGGGAGCCGGTGGGTTGCCACACCCTAGAATGCATGCCAACTCATACTCATTCCGCTTAACCCTCTTCCGTAATGGCGCGCGATCCCGGTCGGGTTCTGATTTTTGACACCACCCTCCGCGACGGGGAGCAATCCCCTGGAGCCAGTCTCAACCTGGAGGAAAAGCTCGCCATCGCCCAGCAACTGGCCCGCTTGGGAGTGGACATCATCGAAGCGGGCTTCCCCTTCGCCAGCACGGGAGACTTCCATGCGGTTCAGCGCATCGCCAGTGCCGTCGGCACCCCGGATGGCCCGGTGATCTGCGGTTTGGCGAGGGCTGCCGCCGGCGATATCAAGGCCTGTGCAGAAGCCGTGGCTCCGGCAGCCCACCGCCGCATCCACACCTTCATCGCCACCAGCGACATCCATCTGGAGCACAAACTTCGCAAAAGCCGAGCCGAGGTGCTCGACATCACACGGGAGATGGTGGCCTACGCCCGCTCCCTGGTGGAGGACGTGGAATTTTCCTGTGAAGATGCCGGTCGCAGTGATCCCGACTACATGCATGAGGTGATCGCCGCAGCGATTGATGCCGGCGCCACCACCATCAACATTCCCGACACGGTGGGCTATGCCACGCCAGCGGAGTTTGGCGAGCTCATCGCAGGCATTAACCGCTCGGTTCCAAACATTGATCAGGCCGTGATTTCCGTGCACGGCCATAATGATCTTGGCCTGGCTGTCGCAAATTTCTTAGAGGCCGTTAAACACGGCGCCCGCCAATTGGAATGCACCATCAATGGCATTGGCGAGCGCGCTGGCAACGCCTCCCTAGAGGAGCTGGTGATGGCCTTGCATGTGCGGCGCAGTTATTTCAATCCCTTCCTTGGGCGCCCGGCAGAGAGCCCCGAACCTCTCACAGCCGTGCGGACCGAAGAAATCACAAAAACTTCGCGCCTGGTGTCCAACCTCACAGGCATGGCCGTGCAACCCAATAAGGCCATTGTGGGTGCCAATGCCTTCGCCCATGAGTCAGGCATCCATCAAGATGGGGTGCTCAAAAACAGGCTCACCTACGAGATCATCGATGCACGCACGGTTGGCCTGGCGGACAATCGGATCTCTCTTGGCAAGCTCTCCGGTCGCAGCGCTTTCCGAGCAAGGCTTGAGGATCTCGGCTATCAGCTCGAGCGAGCCGACCTCGATGAAGCTTTCGCCCGCTTCAAAGAACTCGCTGATCGCAAAAGAGAAGTCAGCGATCGAGATCTCGAGGCGATCGTGAGCGAACAGGTGCAGCTGCAAGATGAGGCTTGCTTTTTGTTGAAACGGGTGCAGGTGAGCTGCGGCACCGGGCTTCTGCCCACTGCCACCGTCACCCTGGAAAGCCGCGAGGAAGGCGAGCGCAGCCAGGCAGCCATTGGCACGGGCCCCGTTGATGCGGTTTGTCAGGCTCTCAATCAACTCGCCGAGGTGCCAAACGAGTTGGTGGAGTTCTCGGTCAAAAGCGTCACTGAAGGCATTGATGCCATGGGAGATGTCACCATTCGGCTGCGCCGCAACGGAACGCTCTATTCCGGCCATGCCGCAGACACCGACATCGTGGTGGCGGCGGCTCAGGCGTTTGTGAATGCCCTCAACCGATTGATGGCTGGCGAGCAGAGGGCCCCCCTCCACCCCCAGAAAACCCCATGGCCCGCCGCCGAGTTTCCTCGGCTATGAGGGCGCCCACCTCCCACCCCACTGCCCTGCGCAGCATGGGCCAGCTGGCGCTTCTCCTGCTGATCGCCCTGCTCACCCTGCTTCCCCTGCTGTGGCTGGTGAGCACCTCCTTGAAAGGCCCTAGCGAAGACATCTTCACAAGCCCGCCGGCGCTGTTGCCAAGCCAACCAAGCCTCGACGCCTACGGCCGGCTCTTTCGAGACAACCCCATGGGCACCTATCTGTTCAACAGCACGGTGGTGAGTGGCTTGGCTGTGCTGGCCAATCTGTTGTTTTCCTCCCTGGCGGCCTATCCCCTGGCCCGTCTTCCCTTTCGAGGCAGGGGGGCGGTGCTGGCCATCGTTGTTGCCACCGTCTTGATCCCCTTTCAGGTGGTGATGATCCCGTTATACGTATTGATGGTGAAGATCGGCTTGCGCAATTCCCTCATGGCCTTGGTCTTGCCCCAAGCCACCACGGCCTTCGGGATCTTTTTGTTGCGCCAGAGCTTTCTTGCCGTTCCCAAGGAACTGGAGGAGGCCGCGAGAATTGATGGCTGCACACCCATTGGCGAGTGGTGGAATGTGCTCGTGCCAGCGGCAAGGCCCGATTTGATCACTCTCGGCATGCTGACATTCATTGGAACCTGGAGCGATTTTCTCTGGCCCTTGATCATCATCGACGAACCCAAAAGCTACACCCTCCCCTTAGGACTACAGCAATTAGCTTCTAGCTTTTCCTTAGACTGGAGACTCGTTGCTGCAGGCTCGGTGATTTCAATTTTGCCAGTACTTGCGCTTTTCATTCTTCTGCAACGCACAATCTTGCCTACCGCCACAGCAGATGCCGTGAAGGGATAACATCAGCTAGTCGAGTTGTCTTTACGGAATGTTCTAACGCGCCCCTGTTGGTGGAGGTGGGGCCTGGAAAGCGGCAGGATCATCACTAGAGCCTGCAGCTTGGCTTTCCAGCTCAAATTCCTTCAACGAGTTTTCCAATAACTGCAGCCGTTGCATGATCGTGCGTTGCTGGGCTTCCAAGGCAGGAGTGGTGTCGGTCATGCGAGAGCTCTCGAGCAGATCCATGCGTTCATAAAGGCGCGCGATCCTGCGGTTCACCTCACGGAATTGGATCAGCTGATTGAAAAACAACACCAACAGGGCTGCGCTCAGCGCAAGCTGGAGCCACTGCAACCAACGAAACGGATCTCTTGAGCGGGGGTCGAAGGGTGGCTCGTTCTCTGGTTCGGGGCCATAGCTATCGAGGGGGGAGCGCATGGGCGATGGTTGAACCATTGAGATCTATATCGTGTCGCAGTTTTGCCCCCTTGATCAGTTGGGCCTGGGTGGCCTCGTAGACCGTCCTTGCCTGCCCCCTCGACCGGCCAATGCTGGTCATACCGATTTTTCCGTACTGCGACAGGCAGCCCAGCAGGTGGAAAACGGTGCCCTGCAGACGCGCCTGGTCATAGTGCAGGCCGGCATCGGCCACGATGTCCACCAGGTCAAACGGAAGCAAGCCCCTCAGGGCCGGATCGCAGAAGTTGTCTGTCGCCAAGTAATACAGCCCATCTCCTGTTGGCGCGCGGTACACACCCGATTCGCCATCCAACTCACCAGTCGTGAGGGCGTGGAGCGCCATGAACGGATGGGTGGTGCCACCCTGGCGAAGATTCACCTCAATGGCCTGCAGATCCCAACCTCCGGGGCCCTCTCGGGCCAAAAAATCCACGGAGTAGCGCTCCAATGCACCCTGCTTCCCCAATTCTTGGCCAACAGCTTTGCCGTAGTCCATCAAGGCGCGGCGATACTCCCGATGGGCGGGAAACTCACAACCCAGATAGGTTTGACCAGTTGGCCCCCCCAACACCTGTTCATGGGTGGAGAGCACCACCACCTCCCCTTCCGGGAGGATGGTGCCTTGCATGCTCGGCGAACGCACCTCCAGACCACCCTCCAGCCAGGCCTCGACAAGGGCACCCTGCTGCGCCATTTGCTCGATCCAATGGGCTGCAGGCATCGGCAGCTCCTGCAAGGCCTCCAGGAGCAGCCGCCGCCGCTCACGGGGACAGTGTTCGGCCAGAGCCAGTGGTTCCAATTCCAGAAGCGCATTTCCTTCACCACTGAAGCCCTCATTCAGTTTCACCACACATCGCCTAAGCGATGGCAAGCGTTCCCAGAGATCCGCGCTGGCCTCCGCCAGGCTGGCCAAGTCGTGAACCAAAGCGCTCCCGGGGGGGTGGGGGATGGCCAACCGCTGAAACAGATCCCTAGCGCCAGCCTTGGTCCCCCACCACTGCAGGGCCGGATCAGTGCCGAACAGGGGGATCTGCAGCTGTTCCGACAGCAGCTTCTCCAACGGGGTGACGTTGTAGGTCAGCATGAAACTGCGGCCGGGGCGCAGCTGCTCCCGCAGGCGAGCCAACAGGGCCGGCCGTTCGAGCAGCTTGGCGGAAAGGGGGCGATCGGAGGCGTCGTCCGTGTCAAACAGCTGCAACCGTCGTCGGGCGTGAGCCGCGGGTACTCCCGGCAACAATTCGAGCACCGCATCCACCACCAATTCGGGCAAAAGCTTGCTGGTGACATACACCATGCGGACCCCCGGATCGCGCAAGCGGCTCAAAGCAAACAGCTGCCGCTCCTCGTAGTGATGCGCCCCCGTTACCAAGGCCAGGGCAGAAGGCTCCAGGGAAAGGGAGGGCACCACCAACACATCCACATCCGCCAAACTGCCGAGGGCTTCCCTTCCCCATTCAGGGCGTAGTTGCCGCTGCAAGGCGGCAAAATCCAGAGGCATCACGACGGGTGCGGATGTCCCCATGCTGAAGGAGCCATGGGTCTGGGCTGGCGGGAGCTTGCCTCCTGCCGTGTGGGTGGCGCTCGGAGCCATTCCCGGGGCCTGGATGCGCTACGTGCTGGTGCGGCTTGGCTCCACCAGGCTGCCTCAACGGCATTGGGCCACTTGGGGGGTCAACATGGTGGCTTGCGGTCTGATGGGGCTGTTGGCTGGCCTGCAGGAACACCGGCAGCAGCCATGGCAGAAATCCTCTCAAGACACGCTGGAGCTCGCCTTGGCCATCGGGTTTCTAGGCAGCCTCAGCACCTATTCCAGCCTGATGACTGAGCTGGTGAGTCTCTGGCAAGGCAAGCGGCAAGGCCACGCTCTCCGCTTGGCTGCAGCCTCCCTCTTTGGCGGCCTTGCTGCATGCCTGGTTGGGCTGCAACTGGCAAGGAGCGGGGGATGAAGAAAGTCGTGATCCCCGGGCCGGCCATGGCGCTGCTGTGGGTGGCTCTAGGGGCCGTTCCTGGAGCGCTGCTGCGCTGGCTCCTGGCCAACACCCTGATCGCCAACAGCCTCGGCTGCTTTGTGGTGGGAGCCAGCGGCCTGCTGGACTCCCCCTCCCCCCGCCGCATGTTGCTGGTGGGCGTCGGCTTTGCAGGCTCCCTCACCACGTTCAGCACCTGGGTGTTGCAACTGGTGGTGCATCTGCAAAAGGGCCAGTGGGAAGCTCTGCTGAGTCAAATCCTTCGAGACGGCGCCCTGGGCCTGGTCGGCATCCTGCTCGGGGCCACTCTTCATCGCCAGCGCGGCAGGTTGAGCCGGCTGCTCAAGCGCTGAAACCCCTCCTGGCAGGGAGGGGATAGGCAATGCGCCGATGCCGCATGCGACGCCACACCCGCACAAACGCCCGAATGATGAGCTCCAGTTCGGCCCGGGTGATCCCGCTTGCCGCCAGCTGGCCATCCTCCTGCCTCGCTTCCACGATCCGCCGCACCGTGGCCGTGGCTTCAGCCTCATGGGTATCCGGAGGCAACACCCGCAGAGCCGCTTCACAACCATCCGCCAACATCAAAATCCCCGTCTCCCTGCAGCGAGGGATCGGTCCGCGGTAGCGAAAGTCCTGCTCCTGCACCGTCGGCTGACGTTGTCGAGCCTGATGCAGGAAATACCCCATCTTCAGAGTGCCTTGATGTTCGGGAATGAAATCCGCCAGCGGCCGAGGCAAGCGATAGCGGCGGGCCAGCCTCAAGCCTTCGTCCACATGGGCCTGCAGGATCTGTGCACTGGCATGGGGGTCATCGAGGGTGTCATGGGGATTGTCAGCCCCGTCTTGGTTTTCGATGAACCAGTGGGGCCCATGCAGCTTGCCGACATCGTGGTAGAGGGCTCCTGTTCGGATCAAATCCACATCGGCCTGGATGGCACGGGCCCCTTCTTCCGCAAGGCCCAAAATCATCAAGGTGTGCTCAAAGGTGCCAGGCGCCTCGGTCGAAAGGCGTCGCAGCAGAGGACGTTCGAGATCCGCCAACTCCATCAGACGGGCCCGGGTGAGCAGACCGAAGAAACTCTCCACCAATGGGGCGAGAAGCAAACCTGCCATCAGCAGGCCTCCCACCATGAGCGCCTCGTTCAGCAGATCCGAGGTCCTAGGCAAACGGAATCCCCCCTCCCAGAGCAAGCTGGCCAGCTGAACCAGAAGCCACTGGAGAAGCAGGGCAGCGGCCGGCAAGAGCAACGCGAGCTGAAGCAGCTGGGCGCGGTTGCGCTGCCGTCCGGCAAGAACGGCGGCCAGTGTGGCCACGGCGGCGGCCAGGAGGTGACGCCACTGGGAGAGAACATCCAAAGGGGTGGGCCAGAGCAGGCTGGCCATGGCCAGCCAGGCCAGACCCGCTGCCGTGCCCAATCCCTGAGCCAACAGCAGGGTGGGCGGCACCAGCAAGGCCATCGGCGCGGCCTGGGGACCAAGCCAGAGTTTGCAAATCTGCACCACCAGCAGCATGGCCAGCGCCAACAAAGCCTGGCGTGGCTCCAGGCTGGCCTTCCATCGGCGCATCACCAGCACCATCACAGCGCAAGCCACCACGGCCTCGGTGAAGTGGCCTAGCCAGGCCAAGGGTTGGGGGCGGCGGTTGATGTAGCCGAAGTAATCGAGCACGTCATAGGCCTGAGAGGTGATGGGCTCTCCCTGGCGGGCGATCCAGTCGCCCTGGCGAACGGTGATCGTGGGCAGACCCTCCTGGGTCAGGAGCTCCTCGATGCGCTGTTGCTTGAGAAAGCGATCCGTCCGGAGATTGGTGCGGCCTTGCAGGCTGCGCACCACCAGCCGAGTTCCCAGGCTCTGGCCAGGCGCTGGCTGGCTTTCCAATTGCAAACGTGCCGCCATGCGCAAGGGCCCATCGGCGACTGAGGCCACCACGCCCTGGCTGAGCATCCTCAGCTGGGCCTTCTGCACAGCCTGTTGCCAGCTCAACAACTCTTGCGGGGGCAGATGCAGCAGCCAGCTGCGCTCGGCTGCAGAAAGATTGAAGGGATCCAACAGGGGCTGGGCACTGTCGATCTGCCGCTGCAGTTCCTTGAGGAGCTGGTCCAATTCGTCTTGCATCAGGCGGCTGGCCGACTCATCCACCACCTGCACCTGCGAACGGGTGCCCATCAAGCTGCGCCGTTGTTCCAGGGCCGCGCTGTCGATCACACGGGCCTCCCTCGGGGCCCGAACGGAAAAGGGGGATGGCACCCCCGGGCTGAGGCTTGGTTGCAGCAGCCATGGCCAACTGCTCACCAGCGACACAAGCACGGTGGCGAACACCACTGCGGTGAGACCAAGCGGACTCCATGGCACGATGGCCTGGCGTGGGCGCTCCAAGCGCAACAGCCAGCGCCATAGCCTGCGCCCCAGCTTGCAGATCGATAAGAAGGCCCGAGCCATTCACGGCCGCACGAAGTCACAATTTAGCCAGCCTTTGCAGCCTCTGATCGCCTTGAGATTGCATGCTGGGGCAGAGACATTCGCCCCCACCATCCATGGCCGCTGTTCTTGACGGGCGTCGCTTGGCTGCGGAGATCGAGCAACGGCTTCGTGCGGTGATTGAAGACGGGATGGCCGTGGTGGGCCGCCCACCGGGCTTGGCGGTGTTGCGGATCGGGGACGACCCTGCCAGCGGCGTCTATGTGGCCAACAAGGAAAAAGCCTGCAATCGCATTGGCATTCGCAATCTTGGCGCCCACCTGCCAGCTCACACGCCGGCCCAGGAGGTGCAGGCCACCATTGAGCGGCTGAATGCCCAGCCGGAGGTGGACGGCATCCTCCTTCAACTTCCCCTCCCGAGCGGGTTGCAGGAGGGTCCGTTGTTGGCTGCGATCGACCCGGAGAAAGACGCCGATGGCCTGCACACCCTGAATCTGGGACGGCTCGTGAAGGGCGAGCCAGGCCCCCGCAGCTGCACGCCCGCTGGTGTGATGGCGCTGTTGCAGGAGGCCGATGTCGAGCTGGAGGGCTGTCGTGCGGTCGTGGTGGGGCGAAGCATCCTGGTGGGCAAGCCCATGGCATTGATGCTCCAGGCAGCCAATGCCACGGTGAGCGTGGCCCATTCCCACACCCGCGATCTAGCCGCCCTCACCCGCCAAGCCGATGTCTTGGTGGTGGCCGCGGGCCGACCGCGGATCGTCACCGCTGAGCATGTGAGGCCGGGGACCGTGGTGGTGGATGTGGGCATCCATCGGCTCCCTCCCGAGACCAGCGATGGACCTCACCCGAAGGGCAAACTCTGCGGGGATGTGGCGTGGGAGGAAGTGGAGCCCATCGCCGGAGCCATCACCCCTGTGCCGGGCGGGGTGGGCCCGATGACGGTGGCCATGCTGTTGGTGAACACCGTGGTGGGTTGGTGCCGCAGCCATGGGCTGCCTCACGGCCTTGAGGATCTGGTGAGCTGAACAGAAGCGCGCCGCTACCCAACGGATGAGAGAATCCGCCAGCCGACTTCTCCCATCCGCCATGACCGCGGCGGTCCACACGTCCTTTGACTTTGGCTCCTATCTCCAGGCGGCCAGGGAGCAGGTTGAGGTTGCCCTCGATGCCTCCTTGGGGCCCGAGGAACCGGAAAGCCTCCGAGAGGCCATGCGCTATTCCCTGCTGGCAGGAGGCAAGCGTCTTCGTCCCATTCTCTGCCTGGCGTCCTGCGAGCTCGCTGGCGGGCTGGCCGAGCAGGCCATGGCCACAGCCGTGGCGCTGGAGATGGTGCACACCATGTCGCTGATCCATGACGATCTCCCAGCGATGGACAATGACGACCTGCGTCGGGGACGCCCCACCAGCCACAAGATGTTTGGCGAAGCCATGGCCATCCTGGCTGGGGATGCGCTGTTGACACGGGCTTTCGAAATGGTGGCCCTGCGCAGTCCCGGGGTCGAACCCCAGCGTTTGCTGGCCGTGGTCGCAGAACTCTCCCGCGCAGCAGGGGCCCCTGGCTTGGTGGGAGGTCAAGTGGTGGATCTCGACTCCGAGGGCAAGGATGTCGACCTCAGCACCCTGGAATACATCCATCTACACAAAACCGGAGCTTTGCTGCGGGCCTGCGTGGTCTGCGGGGCCCTGGTTGGGGGCGCGGGCGAGGATCTCTTGGCGGCCCTGGGGATCTATGCCCGGGGCATCGGCCTGGCCTTCCAAATCATCGATGACATCCTCGATGTCACGGCGAGCAGTGAAGTGCTGGGCAAAACAGCCGGCAAAGATCTGGCCGCCGATAAGACCACGTACCCGAAGCTGTTAGGACTGGAGGAGTCTCGAAAGCGGGCCGACGCGCTGGTGATCGAGGCCAAAGGGGCTTTGGCGCCCTGGAGCAGCAGGGCTCAGCCCTTGCTGGCGCTCGCCGACTACATCACCAGCCGAGATCGATGAACCACCCGCTGATTGACATTTTTGACAATGCTGTCCTGGCGTGGGGTTTAGCAGCCTGCGGTGTGGCCCAGCTCTCCAAGCTCCTGATCGAGTTGGTGGCCCATCGCCGCTGGCGGCCCTCCGTGTTGATCGAAACGGGCGGCATGCCCTCAAGCCATTCCGCTCTGATGACCGGCACCAGCGCAGGAATCGGTTGGCTTCATGGCTTCGGAGATCCCCTTTTTGCCCTGGCTGCCACCATCACCTTCATCATTCTTTATGACGCCAGTGGCGTGCGGCGCGCTGCAGGGCTGACAGCCGCCCGGGTGAATGGCCTGCCAGATGGTCTATGGGACACCCATCCCATCCGGGGGGAGCTCAACCAGGAGCCTGAGTTGAATCCCCTGAAGGAAAATCTCGGCCACACAAGAATGGAAGTGCTGGCTGGCAGCTTGATCGGCCCTGCCGTTGCTCTGCCAGGGCTGGTCTGGGCGGGATCTCCCTTGCACCTGGCCCAGAGCCTCTTCCACCGCATCGGGTGAGCGATCCCCCTTCAACAGCAGCCGATGAGGGTGGCCTCAGCAGGGATCAGCACGCCGCCGCAGAGGCTTTCTCCGCCTGGTTGGCGAGCCCCTCCGATGGCACCCCCTTTCTGCTGAGCGGCTACGCCGGCACTGGCAAAACCTTTCTCTCCATGCGCTTTCTCGCCCGCGCAGAGGCGAGCGGCCTGTGTTGGACTGCTGTCGCCCCTACCCACAAAGCCGTTGGGGTGCTTCGCCATCACCTCGAACAAATCGGGCTGCAGCCCACCTGGTTTCCCTCCACCATCCACCGGCTGCTGCGCTTGAAACTCCGCCGCGAGGGCGATCGGGAGCGCTGCGAGGAAACAGTCCAGACCGCCGCCTCGCTCGAACATCTCCAGTTGGTCTTGGTGGATGAGGCCTCGATGGTGGATGGTCAGCTGCTGGCCATCACCCTGCGATGCGCCCAAGCCTTTCGCTGTCGTTTGGTGTTCGTCGGTGATCCTGCCCAGCTTCCCCCCGTAGGCGAGACGGTCAGCCCAGTGTTCTCCCTGTCCCGGGTCGCCCAGGCGAGCCTCAGCCATGTGATCCGCCATCAGGGCCCCGTGCTCCGCCTGGCTTCCGGCCTGCGCCTCGGCGCCTTGCCCTGCCACCGGCCGCCCCTGCTCCCCCCCTATCGCACGGCGATGGGCTTTGTTGCCCTGTTGGATCCAAAGGAATGGCTCCTGGCAGCCCAGTTGGCCTTGCGCCGCAGTGCAGAAACCGACAATCCCGATCTGGCCCGCATCCTCTGCTACACGAATCGCACCTTGGAGAAGCTTGTGCCCATTGCCAGGCGGGCCCTTCATGGTGATTTGGCCGACACCCAGCCTGTGCTCCCAGGTGAGGTGCTGATCACCCGGTCGGCGGTGATGGCCCCAGCCTGCATCGAAGACAACCAGGCTCCCGAGGATCCGGAATTGTGCCTGAGCTCCAACAGGGAGGTGATCGTGCGGGATGTGAAGCCTGGGCGCTACCCCCTGGCAGAAGCGAATTCGAGCGAAAATTCAGGGCCGCTGAACGTGATTGACACCTTGATGGTGCAAGTGGATGCCGGTGACAGCCAGCTCACCCTTCGCCTGCTGCCCCCCATTGGCAGCCTCTCCCGGATCGCATTGGATCAGACCCTTCAGCGTCTGCGCACGGCAGCTCGAGACGCTGAGAAGTCAGAGGCCCGCAAGCTGTGGCGACGCTTTTTCCTGCTCCGGGATGCCTTTGCCTCCTTGGGGCCTGCAGCCGTGCTGACAGTCCACCGGAGCCAAGGCAGCACGTTCGGGGAGGTGTTCGTGGCCCAAGATGTGTTCTGGCCCAAGGATGAGCAGCTGCGCCGCCAGCTGACCTACGTTGCTGTGTCGAGGGCCAGCCAAGGGGTGACGATCGAGGCGGGGGCCGGAGCTGCGGCCGAGCAAACCCATTGGCGCAATTGGCTTGAGGGCACAGAGCCGGGAACCTGAACCGGGGACCCAGCCCACCCCATACCCTTTAGCCTGGGCTCAGAGACGAGCCGTAGCGTCACTAAACAAATTCTGATGAATTCCACGGCGATATTGCAACGGCCAATTGGTCATTTAGATAAGATCCGCCAAGCTACGCCGGTCGCGCAATAGCTATGGCCCTACACATCAGGCAGAGGATTAGTACCTTTTTGCAAAAGGTTCAGGCACGCTTCAAAGCCAAGCAACCAACCGACAGCCTTCTGCCAATTCGGCAGCCCCCACTTGCAGGGTTGCGGCCGGGGCGACAGCACTGCCAAATTCACGATGCGGAGTATTTGCAGCAGATTTTGCTGGCCGAAATGGAATCCGCCAGCCAACCGGACCAGCATGCTTGCCAAAAAGAACAGTCAGCCCATGACGGCTGACACCGGATGGATCTGCAACCCTTCGATCCCTTGCCAGCCCACCACCAACGCCAAAACCAAGCAGAGCCCCCCCACAAGTCGTTGGCCGTAATGATCCAGCCACCCTTTCACTGCGCGAAGGCTCGGCTCCAGGCGAGCCTGCCCTACGAACAGGCAGCCCAGCACGGGCAACAACAGCAACAAGCTGGTCAGCGCACTGAAGGCCAACGTCCAGCCCGCATCCTGCAACCAGTCCCAATCCGGCTTGAACAACGCCCCAGCTGCCTTGGCATAGAGGAAAAGATCTTCGGGCCCAGCCACCTGAAGGCCCGCACTGATCAGCAGCAACAGAGGCAAGGGCATCGCCAGCAGTCGATCCAGCTGGTGACTCCATTCCGGCACGCCATCGGAGCCTGACTCGGGAGAGCCAAGGGTGCGCAATCCGAGGGCGAGGAAAGCGCCCGCAGCAAGGAGATCCAGGCCCGTGCGATGGCTTGTGCCCTTCTCCATGGTGAGGAGCAAGCCATGGCCCACCCCCAGCAAGAGCCCAATCACCAGAGCAGACATCAAAACCCAGGAGAGAACCAGAAACCCGCCCCGCCTCAAGGGATGGGAGCCGAGAAGCAGCAACAACAGCAGGGCCAGATGCAGCGGACTAAAGCCAATGGCCACGGCGTAGCCAAGCAACTCAGCCCAGGAGGAGCGCAACATGGAGGCAGTCAACGGCGAATTTCAAACCAATCGTCTCCTGCTGGAGCGATCCTTCTGGAGTGGACCGCGATCACCCTGGCCGGCTGGGGGCCTCGCTCGCACCACATCACCAGCGCGGTCAAATCTTGGGGCCGGCCCTCCGCCTCCACCTCAACGGTTCCATCGGGGAGGTTTCGCACCCAGCCACTCAAGCCAAGATCATGGGCGCGACGCCAACAGGCCTCCCGATACCCCACGCCCTGCACCTTGCCCCGAATGGTCAGTCGCCACCGCTCAGGAACTGTGTTTGGGGTGGGTTCCTGGGGCTGGAGAAACCGCCGCTCAGCAGCTGCCTCCCGACGCCAGCGATTGCGGCGGCCAGCCGCAAGGGGATCATCGGGGAACCAGCCCAGTGGAGGTGGAGCCAACTGGCGTGCAGGGTCGGTGTGGTCCATCCCTCCAGGCTCCTTTCGATACCCCAGCCATCAAGTTGCCACAGCGCGGCGCCTTGGGGCGAAGGGGACGTGGGAAGCAACTGCCAGCGATGAAATTCATGGCCGCCATAGGTCTCCCCCTCACGCACAAGCAAGCCATCTGCCATGGCTCGGGCCTGGCGGTAGCCAAGACTGAGGGTGCCAGGGCGGGCTTCGAAGGGCAACACCCCCGCCATGGGCCAGGCTTTGCCACTGCCATCCACAAGCGTTTCTCCCATAAACAACAGCCCTCCGCACTCAGCAACAACGGGTACCCCCTGCCGACAGGCCTGGGCGAGGGAACCGCGGCTGCGATGGCACGCGGCCAGCTCAGCGGCGTGGAGTTCTGGATAGCCGCCCGGCAGCACCACAGCCCCGCAGTGGCGGGGGAGGGGCTGATCCGCCAATGGGCTCCAGGTCTGCACCTCCAAGCCAAGGGCGATGAGCAGTTCAGAGGTCTCGGGATAAGTGAAATGAAATGCCAGATCTTGGGCGATCACGACGGGGCCGCGCCCGCCCCCCCTAGCAGGAGGGGGTTCCAGAGTTTGGGCCTTCCCCAAAACCGCAGGGATGGGATCAGCCACCCCTTCGCGAGGGGAATCCCGGGCCAGCAAAGGCCACAAGCGATCCACATCGAGATGGGCCTCCGCCAGATGGCTCCAAACCTCCATGCGCGCTCCGAAATCGGCCAACTCCCGAGGAGGCAAGAGGCCAAGGTGGCGGGAGGGAAGTTCCAGGGCAGGGTGCGGAGGCAACACCCCGAGGGAGGGCACATCAATCGAGGCCAAAGCCTCTTCGAGCAAAGCCCGATGGCGCTCACTTGCCACCCGGTTCAACACCACACCAGCCAGATTCACCTTTGGGGGACCATGGTCTCGGAAACCCTTCACCAAGGCAGCCAGGGAGCCGGCCTGGCGTGAGGCCTCCACCACAAGCACCACAGGAAGATCCAGGAGGGCAGCCACCTGGGCCGAGCTGCCCTCGGCACTGGGGCCGCGGCCATCAAACAAGCCCATCACCCCCTCCACCAGCACGCAATCAGCCTGGCTCGCATGCCACTGGTAGGACTTCACCACCCATTCGATGCCGCAAAGTTGCGTATCCAAATTGCGGCACTCTTTTCCGGCCACGAAAGCCAGCAACTGGGGATCGAGATAGTCGGGGCCAACTTTGAAGGTTTGTACCGATGCGCCTCGATGGCGAGCCAGGGAGGCCAAAGACAGGGTGAGAAGGGTTTTGCCGCTCCCGCTACAGGGGGCCGCAATCAAACAGCTCAAGACTGGCCTGACCCTTGAACACCAAAGGAAGCAGGCAACAATTCCGCGGCCAAGGGAGCGGCTGAAGCCAACAATGGATTAGTGGAATCGTGTCCGCCGGCCAGCAGACGGGCCATCTCCGTCTCCTCGCGCTCCTCCGGCGAGGGCACCACTTCTTCGGCCAGCTCCATGGCCGCCATGCCACCAGCCTCCAGGCGCATGCAGCCACCACTCTCAGAACAGAGAATCACACAGAGAGGGGGGCGTTGTTCTGGATGGCAGATCAGGCGCAAGCCCACAATCGCTCCTGGATGAGCTTTCGGCACACCCACAGGAACAGGCATCAATCGGAAACGCACCGTCTCCCCATCGGTCCGCTGAAACTCGGCTGCAATTCCCGCAGGTGAGCCATCGACATCCACCGGATAGGAACTCTCCAAATGCCAGCCCAGGCGATCTGCCATCCAGGCCGCCAAAAGAAGGCCTTTCACGGGATGGTCACCTTCCACATCGATGTCCAGCTGCACCACATGCTGCAGGGCATCCCGCCGCGAGGGTGGGTCAAACACCATGGCCAGGGATTCCCGCCAGCTGCGCAGCCGCAACCAGTTGAAATCATTCACTGCCTGGCCGGATTTGATGCGATTCACCAACACGTCGAGGCAGCGCGAGGGCTGCCCGCGAGACGTATCGATCACCAGGCGCCTGGGGGGCGGAGCCAACGCCTCAAGCATCTCGGCTGGTTCATCCAGGCTGCTGTTCCACCAAACCCAGCAGGGGAGATGGTCCCAAACGAGGGGCTGCACCATTGCCGTGGCCTGTTGCAGCGCACCCAGACTGCCGCGCAGCACCACCACATCTCCACAAGCTGCCCCCGATCCACCTTCATCGGGGAGGGGGCAATAGGCCGCCACCAGGGTCTCCAACGGCTTAGCCGCATCGATGGTGGGAGCCAAGGTGATCAGCCGGCGGGGCATCTGGGTGCTGATGGCGCTGTCCACGAACTGGCCTCGGAGATCGAGAGCCTCATGGCGCCCCTGCTGTTGGCCCAATGCCCAGGCCAGGCCTGGATCCATCGGCGCCGTGCTGGGTGGCAGACCAAGGGTGCCCGCCAGTTCTCTGGCCGAGGCCAACACATCATCCCGATCCAACCCTGTGATCGGACCATCCACTCGGCCTATTCTCACCAGCTGCTGCTCCAGCCAGGACGGCTCCCAAACCAACAGAGTGAACGTGGCCGCCCCCGAAGCGCCCTCTAGGCCCTGGTGCCAGAGCTGCTGGAGGTAGGGACCCACCTCCACCGGAGGGATCTGAAGCGGGGCCTGAAGCGTGAGTTGGGTCGACATGGCTGCGAAGAGAACGGGGCGGACGGAACAATTGGTCAGGAGGCCGAGCTCAGGGTCTGCGCCAGATCAAACCGTCCTCGGCTAGCAGGTTGTCGGATGCGCCTGGCCCCCAGGTGCGGGCTTCATAGGGATGCACTGGGAGCTGCCAGGGAGACTCTTCAATCAGCTTCAGGAGGGGTGTGTACAAACGCCAGGCGGCTTCCACCTCATCACTGCGCGTGAAGAGGGTGGGATCGCCAAGCATGGCATCAGCGAGCAGCCTCACGTAGCCCTCATCAGAGGGTTCGCCAAAGGATTCGTCATAGCTGAAGGCCATGTCCACAGGGCGGCTCCGCATCCCGGAGCCAGGGGCTTTGACCTCAAATTTGATTTCGGCCCCTTCATCGGGCTGAATGCGGAGAATCAGCTGATTGGGAGTGGGCGCGCCACCTGCCGCATCAAAGAGATGCACAGGGGCTTCCCGAAAGGTGAGCACCACTTCACTGAGGCGCTTAGGCAGACGCTTGCCGGTGCGCAAGTAGAAGGGCACCCCCTGCCAACGCCAGTTGTTGATGAACAACTTCATCGCCACGTAGGTCTCAGTGGTGCTGTTGGCGTTCACCCCGGGCTCCTGCCGATAACCAGGAAGGGGTTGGGCCGAAGAGCCACCAGCGCTGTACTGGCCGCGCACGCAGCATTTCCAAGCCTCATTCTCATCGGCGAGATGGGCCGCCTGAAGCACCTTGGCTTTCTCATTGCGAATGGCCTCCGGGTCAAACCTTCCAGGCGGCTCCATTGCAGTAAGGGCAAGGATTTGGGTGAGATGGTTTTGCACCATGTCCCTGAGTGCGCCCGAGGTTTCGTAGTACCCCGCTCGCTCTTCTACCCCTACCGTTTCAGCGGCAGTAATTTGGACATTGGCAATATAATTACGGTTCCAGAGGGGCTCAAAGATAGTATTAGCAAAGCGTAAGACCAAGATATTTTGAACTGTTTCTTTCCCCAAGTAATGATCAATCCGAAAAACTTGACTCTCCTTGGCACAGGCCTGAACAATTTTGTTGAGAGACTGGGCACTGGCGTAGTCGCGGCCGAAGGGCTTCTCAATCACCACGCGACTCCGCTCCGCATCCGCCAGCAGGCCAGCCGCTGCCAGGGCCCGACAACCACTCCCGTAGAACTCCGGCGAAACCGAGAGGTAGAAGGTTCGGTTGCCACGGGTGGCGCGCACGCGATCAATGGCATCCAGGCGTTCTGCCAGACGGACCAGGTGGTCGCTTTGTTGGAGGTCGACGGGTTCGTAAAACAAACCTTGGCTGAACTGCTCCCAGGCCAAGCGATGCTCGGCAATCTCTTTTTGCAGCGCCTGACCCATGCGCTCTCGAAACTCTTGATCGCTCCATGGGCGTCTTGCACAACCCAGCACCGCGAATTCGCTGGGGAGACGCCTCTGCCGGTACAACTCGAACAGGGCAGGCACCAGCTTGCGGTGTGTGAGGTCGCCACTGGCTCCGAAGATGACAAGGCACTGGGGGGGGATCACCCGTTCCTGGCGAAGCCCCACCCTCAGGGGGTTGGTCAAGATCGCTGTCATCGAAGTCGGGCCGTACCCTTCAGGTTTAACGGTGCAAGCGCGAGAACGCCGCCGCAGGTGAAAATCCTGCGGCGTTGTGTGTGGGAACTCTGATCAGCAGATCGATCGCGATGGAGCCACTCAATAGGTCTCGACGTGCCACCGCTCCTGCTTCTTGAGGCTGGGGCGCAGTTGCGACCAGTCCAGCCCCTTGGCTGAGGCTGCAGCCGTCATGGCCTCATCGATGCCTGGCTCCATGCCCTTGAGGCCACACATGTAGACGTGCGTTTTGGGATCTTCGATCAGGGAGAAGATTTCATCAGCATGCTCCAGAACTCGATCTTGGATGTACATGCGACCTCCAGAGGCATTGTTCTGCTCGCGGCTGATGGCTTTGGTGTAGCGGAAGTTGTCTGGATAGTTGCTCAGGTAGCTCTGGAAGTCCTCTTCGTAGAGGAGGTTCGGGGTGGTGGGTACCCCCATGAAGAGCCAAGCTTTGCCACGGAACTGATACTCCGGATTTTTGGCACGCTCCTCGGAGTCAAACATTCGGCGCAGGTAGGCGCGCATCGGAGCGATGCCTGTGCCTGTGGCCAGCATGATGATGTTGGCTTCCTCGTCCGCAGGCAAAAGCATCTCTTTGCCGACGGGACCAGTGATCTTGACCTTGGCGCCAGGCTCAATGTCACAGAGGAAGGTCGAGCAAACGCCGTTGATGGTTTCGCCATCTTTCTCGTATTGGAGCTGGCGCACGCACAGGGAGACCGTCCCGTCTTTGCAATCATCGCCATGGCGGGTGCTGGCAATGGAGTAGAGGCGAAGCTTGTGGGGCTTGCCGGCGGCATCGGTGCCATCAGGGATGATGCCAATGCTTTGGCCCTCCACGTAGTGGAGATTGCCACCGGAAAGATCAAAGGTGATGTGATTGACCCTCCCGATCGCCCCATCAGCAAGAAGGCTGTAGTTGTCTGTGACCGTGCCGATGAAGGGGTCTTTGGGCTTGTAGAGATTGACGGGGACGTCGGCGTGGCTCACTGCTGCTTTCGTGACGGAGGGTTGGGGGTCGGGGGTCGGCGCTGGGGCTGCCTCCTGAGCGGGGCTTTGATCGGAGGACCGTTCAGAAGCTTGCGGGAGAGGCGACCCATCTGCTGCGCAGACAATTTTGATCCGACCACCTTTCTGGGCGATGGTCTGCATCAAAGACTGCAGTTGCTGGAAGGGCACGGTCATCGTGCGTTCAGCAGTTCGCTGCGGCCCCACACCGAAGCTTTCAATCACCACGGTGAACATCCGGTTGTCAGAGCTTGTGGCGAGGCCGGTGGAGACACGCATCTCAGAGTTCCCAAGAGTGCCGTGGATCATAGGAAACGCCCCAACCGCCCCGATCCCTGACAATCGGGCTACGATTTTCCAGTGAGTTCACCGTTGTGCGGGCGCAAGCCAGGTCACTGCTCTCTCACCACAGTCAGCGTCCCCTGTGCTGCTCTTGACGCATCAGCTCCTGTCCCAAGCCCTTTCCCCTCCTGCAGTGCAGACTCCCGAGCTGCTCGCCTCCACCTGCAGCCTCGACACCATCCAGCAAGACATGGAGCGGTTGCCGAACGGGAAGAGGAGGCTTGCCGTGCAGCTGCGACTGCCAACCCCTCCCGAGTGGCTCTGGCAGGTGCTCACCGATTACGACAACCTGCATCGCTTCATCCCCAACCTTGAACATTCTCGTGTGATCTGGCGGCGCGATGATCAAGTCGGGGTGGAGCAGCTTGGCTCCCAAATGTTTTGTGGATTGCGTTTTTCTGCGCGTGTCACCCTTCAGTTGACGGAGGCCATCCAGGAAGGCAAATTACCTTTCAGAATGATTCAAGGTGATTTTCGTTGTTTTGAGGGCGAATGGCGTGTTGGTGCAGACAGCACAAGCAGTTGGCTTTTTTACGCATTGTTGGTGCAGGGCAAGCCAGGCATGCCGATAGGCCTGATTGAGCAACGTCTCCAACAGGACTTAGCAAACAATCTTCGTGGTGTACAAAAAGAGGCTGAGCGGCGCGAAGCTCAAGCTGATCATTAGAAGTAAATACCCCCAAGGGGATTCGAACCCCTGTCGCCTCCGTGAAAGGGAGGTGTCCTAGGCCTCTAGACGATGGGGGCGAGGCCACAGCGATCTCTCCAAAGTGGAGATCAAATAATGAGCGAAAGAACAAGTTCCCCTCAAATGAGGCTCATTTGTTTGCTTTCGCCCTTCACAAGCTACAGGTTCGATGGAGGATGCCTTCTAAGCGAAGGAACCAACGCCTGACCCGACGCTTGGGAAGAGGGTGATCGCTGACAGATGGAAGCTAGGGGTTGGAAGCGCCCTTCGTCAAGAAGCCCTCCTGCCATCAGGGCTATCCACTGGGCCGCTCTGACCGCTCCAGACCGGCACAGTGAAGTGGAAGCAGGCCCCTTCGCCCGGCTCAGACACCACCCAGATCCGCCCGCCATGCACCTCCGCAATGCGACGGCACACCGAGAGGCCAACCCCGTATCCAGAGGTGTTGCCCGAGGTTTGGGGGAGTCTGACCCGGTCCTGAAAGATGCGCTCCTGTTCCTCCCGGGGAATGCCTGGACCGCTGTCGCAGATGCTCACCTGGACCCACTGGCTGGTCCGGTGCAACAGAGTGAGCATCACGCGCCCGCCATCAGGGGTGAATTTGAACGCATTTTCCAACAGATTGAGGAGCACCTGACGCATGCGGCGCTGGTCGGCATACAGGTCGGGGAGATCGGCTGGGATATCGGTCACCAGCTCGAGATTCCTACCCACCCAAAGCTTCTCCAGCTCCAGGATGGCATCGGCCACCACTTGCCCCAGCGCCAGGCGCTGGGGATTGAACAAGGCCTCCCAGCGGGTGGTCCCCACCTCCAACAGGTCGCGTGAGAGAGCCTCAATGTCGTCCAGGCGGCGATGCAGCACATCCTGAAAGCGGTGTTGATCAATCTGGCCGAGGTCATGGCTTTGGAGGGCCAACTTGGCTGCCGTCAAGGGAGTGCGCAATTCATGAGCCACCATGCGCAGGAGTCGCTCCTGAACCCCCAATCGCTCAATCAGGGTCTCGTTCTCCTGCCGCAACACCAACAGCTGGTCCTCTAGTTGGACTTCGCGTTGGGTGCGGCTGCCATCCATCTCGGCAGGCCTCAGACTCATGCCCAGACTGCTCACCACTTCCATCTGCTGCCAGCGAGGGAGCCAGCTGCGCACCTGGGCGGACAGGGTGCTTCCCGCAAAAACCTGCTTGGGCAAGGGAGAAAGCTTCACCAGGGCAGGAGTCGCCACCAGGCGGTGGAGTTCGAGAAGTTCAGGGTGCTTCGCCGGATCAGCCACCTCCAAATCGACCTCAAATCCCGTGTCCTCGCCGCGCAGGAGGGTGACCAGAGTTCGAATGTTTGGTGTGGCCAGATGGTGAGGGTTGGCCAGAAGCAGCAACTTCAGGCTCTGGCGGCCATAGGAGGCACCAGCGTCCTGGCCCGCTGCAGACCCGCTCGCTGGTGCCTCCTCGCCCCCGCTCACACCGCCAGCCTCCTTCGGTTCAATGCTCCATACCTTATGGAGTTTTCAGCAGGCTCCCATTCTGCTTGCTATGAAAGGGTCGTCCCCAATCGGCGTCAGCTGCGCCATGAGCACTACTTCTGAGCCGACGGGGGCAAACGACAGCGTCCAGCTTGCCCGGATGCTGGCGTCGGCCCGGGTGTCACCTGTGGCAACAACCGGCCCGCCCACCCCCCGCAGCCGCATCCAACTCGACAGCAGCCTGCGGCGCTGGTTTGGCCGCAACCTGGGCCTGTGGCGGTCGAGACGCTTGTATTTCTTTGCGGATGGCGACGTGTTGCGGGTCGACATGATGTTGCGAGTGGAAAGCTTCAGCGAACCGGTTGAAGGGGAAGCTGCCTACCGGTTCAGCTGGTGGCCCGACAAGGAATACGACTTTTTCGACCGAAAACCTCGCTACGTGCGTGAGGGGAGCATGGAGGCTTACCTCTGCGGCCACCAGCTCAGGCGGAGTCGTGGCTATTTGTGCGGATCCCCCACCAAAAGCCAAATCCGCCAAGTCGATGAGCACGAGTTGATCTTTGAATCCCACTACCAGGAATGGGACATCCTGGAGCACATCCGGCTGGTGGACCAAGATCGCTACAGGGCTCGCTCGATCTACTCCTGGCGCAATGGCGACCTGGAACTCTCGGAGATCCACCACGAGGAGCGGGTTGAGGGAGCGGGTGCGCCCCTTC
>JAYKHK010000011.1:0-7572 GCA_035284785.1 Cyanobacteriota bacterium
GACGAGGCATGAAACGTGCCAACAAAGAAAAAACCCATTGGCCCAAACAAATGAGTCGGGACCGATGGGTTGCTCGTTCGTTGGCCAGCTGAGTGGATTCCGAACTGGGGATGGCTGTCATCCCCAAGACTGCTGACGAAAAAACTCAGTTCACGCTCCAAACGCCACCGGCGATCTTCACCAGGGGGGAGACGATGGCTGTGCTGCAGAGGAACCAGGCAAAGGCCGCACCGCCGCAACCGCCCAGCCAAAAGCCGCTGGCGAATTCTGCCCAGCCCGCCTTGGTGAACAGATCGGCGGGGGGATTGTCGATGGTGACATCCGGGGGCTGCACATTGGGGCCGCGGCCGGCGGTGCCATAGATCGAGAGACACACCGTGAGGATCGACACCAGGCCGATCGTGGCCAGCAAACCTGCCGTGTTGGCGTATTCCGTGAGACGCAGGGGACCGGTGAGGGCAAAGGGCCCAAACAGGAAGAAGCCGTGGGCCATTCCCACCTCCAGACCGCGCCGGTTGGGCGAGAGGGACGGGCGGTAGGCCGGCAGTGCGTTGAGGAACGCCTTGGTGAAATAGCTGCTATTGACGGGGGTCGCCAGGTTGCCGACGCAGGGGTCGGCCACGGGGGTGACGGTCATGGCGGAGGGGGGAAAGGGGGTGCTTCGGATGGAGCGGGCAACGGCGACGGGATCAGTCGCGGGCTTCAATCACGTTGAACAGCAGGGCCATGGCCACGGCAGGGCCGAGAATTCCCACCAGGGGAACAAACACGGAGGGCATCCAAGCGGCGGCAAAACTTCCAGTCATGGCAAGGCCAGGAACAACCGCCGGTACTGTAAGGAGGCCTCTTAGCGCAGCCCCGGCGCACCGCTGGGGGTGACATAAAAGTTCAGCAGCATGAACACCTCCCTGCTCGGAGTTGTGGCCGTCGTTTTGGCGGCTGGCTTGTGGTTGGCCGGCCGCCGCCCCAGGCCCCTCCTCAAAAGCACCGATGCCCAGGCGGTGGCTGCCCTCAACCGGGCGCAGAACAGCCTGGTGTGGGAGGCTCGGCAGTCCCTGCTAGACGCGCCCCCCGGAGAGCAGGATGCCCAGGAGGGCGGCTCCAGCGCCTGGTCGCCCTTCACCCCCCTGGGGGATCAGCCCCACGCCAGGCTGCCGGCCCATTTGCGGCAGAGCTGGCTGCGGGAGCTGGGCAGGCACTACCGGGCCGGGGGGGCGCAACGACTCGAAGCGATCCGGCTGGCCCGGGCCTGGGGATGCCGGGAGGTGATCCCTCTGCTGCGGCAGGGCCTTCGCGATCCCGATCCCCGGGTGATGCGGGAGGCGGCGCTGGCGATGGAAACGTTTCGGGGGCGGCCAAGCCCAGGCAAGTCGCTGGTTCAGGCCGCGGCAGCGCCGCGCAATGTGGCCCGCACCCGATAGATCGGGCGCCCCTGGCTTTCGTGATATGTGCGCATCTGCAATTCAGCGAGCAGGCCGAAGCAAAAGAGCTGCACCCCACTGAGGATGGCCACAACAGCCAGGAGCAGCAGGGGGCGGTTGCCGATGTTGGTGCCCAACAGCAATTTCTCCCCCACCAACCACAGTGCCGTGATCAACCCCACGCCCAGGGTGATGATCCCCGCCAGGCCGAAAACGTGCATGGGGCGGGTGAGGAAGCGCTTCATGAACCACACCGTGAGCAGATCCATCAACACCCTGAAGGTGCGATCGATCCCGTATTTGCTCTCGCCGTAGCGGCGCGGGTGATGCTGCACCCGCACCTCCCCGATGCGGGCCCCTTCGATGAAGGCCAAGGCGGGCAGAAAGCGGTGCAGTTCGCCGTAGAGATTCATGTCTGCCACCACCTCCCGCCGGTAGGCCTTCAGGGAGCAGCCGTAGTCGTGGAGGCGCACGCCGGTCACCTTGGCGATGAGGCGATTGGCGATCAACGAGGGCAGCAATCGGTTGAGGGCCCCATCCTGGCGCTGGTGGCGCCAGCCGCTCACCAGGTCGTAGCCCTGTTCGAGCGTGTCGAGCAGGAGGGGGATGTCCGCCGGGTCGTTTTGGAGATCGCCATCCAGGGTCACGATGATCGGAGCGCGGCTGTTGTCGAAGCCCGCTGCCATGGCGGCCGTTTGGCCGTAGTTGCGGCGCAGGAGCACCGCCACCAATTCCGGCACCTGCGCAGCCAGCTGCCGCAGCAGCAGGGGGGTGGCGTCCCGCGATCCGTCATCCACAAGCACAACTTCGAAGGAGAGGCCCAACGGACGCAGGGCCTCCAGGAGCTTGTCGACCAGTTGCTGGAGGCTCCCCTCCTCGTTGTAGAGGGGCACCACCACCGAGAGATCCGGGCTGGTGGGCTGGATGGCCGAGGGCCGATCCCGCCCTGCGGAGGGGTCGAACATGGCAGGACTGAGACCAACGGGATCCGCCATGGCCTTGCAAGGGGAAAAAGGGCTGCCCTAAGGGGGCAGGGCACCGCCATCATGGCTGTGCATCACCCGGCCCGCCCCCCTCAGGGTGAGGCGATAGTGGCTGGCCACAGGGTCGCTGTTGTGGGGATTCAGGTCATCCACCCCCAGGCCGTTGCGGCCAAACTCCTTCCCGGAGCTGTGCAGGTAACGCCCCTCCCCCAGGTGGAGGCCCACATGGGTGCAGCGCTGCGGGGAACCAAAAAAGATCAAATCGCCTGGTTGCAACAGGCAGCTCTGCCCGGGCTGCACGGCCACGGGCCTGCAGAAGCGCTCCTGCAGGTAGGCATCCCGAGGCAGCCAGATGCCAGCTTGGGCAAAGGCGGTTTGCACCAAACCCGAGCAGTCGTAATCCGGCCCGAGGGTGCCGCCCCAGAGGTAGCGGTTGGGCACCTCCATCGCCTTGCGGGCAAAGGCGAGCACGCTGGGCAGGCAGGCCTCGATCGCTGGGCGATCCCAACTGCGAGGCGCCGGTGGGAAGGTCGCAGGCACGCCGTGGTGAAGAAGATCCGCGGCGTTGAGCCAACAGGGATAGCCGTCTTCCAGCAGGCGCACCCGCAGGCGGGGGCTCGGACCTGCCGCGGGGGCATCAAGCACCCGCAGGTGGCGCTGGGCCGCCACCTGGGTGGCCAGGCCGCTGCCCCCGGGGCGGCTGTAGGCGTCGAGGGGCTGGGTCAATCGCCAAAGGCTGCCGGCCACGGGCGTGGCGGGATGGGACGGGGGGGCTGTTCCTAATGTCGCCATCGCCAAGCGGCGTGAGGTGATGGCGTTCTACCGCGCCGATGGGGCGATGCAGCAGGAGCTGGCCAACCTGGTGGCCGAGCTGGAGGCGGAGGGCCGCCCCGGGCTGGGGGATCAACTCTCCCTCACCTGGGTGCGCTACCCGGCCTCCCTGCGCAGCTGGAGCGAGGAGGGCTGGGGTTGCCCCCTGGAGGAGGCCGGGGCCGGGGCCCACTGGCGGGGGAGCGAGCAGCGCTACCCGGCCAGCGTGGTGAAGCTGGTGTATCTGGTGGCCGTGGAAGCCTGGATCCAGCGCCAATGGCTTCGCTCCACGGAGGAGGTGCGGCGGGCCATGGCCGACATGGTGCAGCACTCCAGCAATGACGCCACGGGGTATCTGGTGGATCTGCTCAGCGGCACCACCAGCGGGGTGGAGCTGCCAGCGAGGCCCTTTGGCCAGTGGAGTCATCAGCGCCAGGTGGTGAACCGCTGGCTGGCGGAGCTGGGCTGGGCCGAGCTCGAAGGCTGCAATGCCTGCCAGAAAACCTGGGGGGATGGCCCCTATGGCCGGGAGCGGCAGAGCTATGGGGAAGCCAATGGCAATCGCAACCGGCTGAGCACGGAGGCCACGGCCCGGATGCTGCAGGCCGTGATGGCTGGAGCAATGGTGTCACCGCCGGCGAGCCTGCGGATGCAGGGGCTGTTAGCGCGCCCCCTGGATCTGGGGCAGCGAGCGGCGGATCCGGAAAACCAGGTGGATGGCTTTTTGGGGGGCGGCCTGCCGGAGGGCGCCCAGCTTTGGAGCAAGGCCGGCTGGATGAGCCAGGCCCGCCATGACGCGGCCTATGTGGAAAGCGAAGGGATGGCGCCCACGCTGCTGGTGGCCTTCAGCGAGGGGGAAGCCTGCGCCAAGGATGAAGGGCTGCTGCCGGAGATCTGTCGCCGGTTGGCGCGGGGGTGAAGGGCGACCGCGGTTTGACAGCTGGCCTCAAGCGGCGGACAGGTGGCCCAAGATCGGGACCTGCGTTTCGCGCCATGGCAAACCCTCTCGGTCAACTCGATTAAAAAAGAGCGCAAGCGGCTGCCACGGATGGGCGAGATGACGCCGCTGCCTTGTAGCCTGGGAGCACCGAGAATCCCCTTGCTGGCTTGGAGCAGAACGGGCGGGCATCACCCATGTGCTCACCAGCCCGTTGATCGCCGATCCAACAGCCGTGAGGGTGGTAGCAGCCGGCGACATCCCCAATGGGACCAGCTTGCACGCGGGCATCCCCAGCGCGGGGCAAGGCTGGGGGCCCATCCCATCTTCTGGCCAGCCATCCGTTCGTGGCCTTTCCCAGCGTGGTGTGGAAGCAAAGCTGAAATCTGGTCTGTTGCCCGGCTGTGGCCAGCCGGCTCGATCCACCCACGAGGGTTAGCAAGCACCTGGCGAAATGAAAAACCCTCCGTCCCTGAGCGGATCAACGGGCGGGGTTGGAGCCGAACAAAGGGTGGTGGGAAACGGAGAGGGAGGGATTCGAACCCTCGACAGAAGTTGCCTCCTGTAACTCCTTAGCAGGGAGCCGCTTTCAACCGCTCAGCCACCTCTCCAGGGGGCTTACTGAGCTTAACCCGCCCGCGCACCCCTCACTCGCTTCGGAAAAGACGCTGCACTCTCCGGCTGTCCACATGCACCAGCAGGTCGTAGGGGATGGTGCCAGCCCGGGCGGCCACCTCCTCCGGCCGCAGGGTCTGCCCTTCATAGGTGCCGAAGAGCAGCACCTCATCGCCCACCGCCGCCTGGGGCACCGCCGAGAGATCGATGGCCATCGAATCCATCGACACCCGGCCGATGATCGGCACCCGCTGGCCGTGGAGCATCACCTCACCCCTGTTGGAGAGGCTCCAGGGCACGCCATCGTTGTAGCCGGCGGCCACGATGCCCACCCGCTGCTGGGGCGCCTCGACCACATAGGTGCCGTTGTAGCCCACCCGCTGGCCCCGGTTCAGGGTGGCCACCTGCACCAGGCGGCTGACGAAGGCCACCGCCAGCTGCAAATCGAGAGCCGCCCCCACCGCCGGGGACGGGGGAATGCCATAGAGGCCCAGCCCCAGCCGCACCATCCCGTAGCGGGCCTCCGGGAAACGCGCCGCGCCAGAGGTGGCCGCCGCATGCACCACCAGGGGCTCCTCGACCTCCGCCTGGATGGCGGCCACCACCGCATCAAACACCGCCAATTGGCCTCGCGTCTCGTCGTCGGCGGCCGGATCATCGGCCGAAGCCAGATGGGTCATCACCCCTGTGAGCCGCACCACCCCGGAGCTGCGCAGCAGTCGCACCACCGTCAAGGCCTCCTCGGGGGCCACGCCCAGACGGCCCATGCCGGTTTCGATCTCCAAGTGCACCTCCAAGCTGGCCCCCAGCTGCCGCAGCCCCTCCACCAGCGCCAGGGCAAAGGGCAGGGAATACACCACCGGGGTGAGGCGGTAGCGCACCGCCTTGTCCACTTCGTCGCGATCCATCAACAACACCAGGATCGGCAGATGCACACCAGCCCGCCGCACGATCGCCCCCTCATCGGCCGCGGAGACCCCGATCCAATCCACCCCCCCCTCCTGCAGGGCACTGGCCAGGCGGGCCAGTTCGGTGCCGTAGGCCCAGGCCTTGAGCACCGCCAGGATCGCCACCTCCCTGCCGCAAAGGGCCTGGAAGCGGGCGATGTTCTCCCGGATGGCCCCCACATCCACCACCAGCCGCCGCGGCGCCATCGACTCCCACAGCTCGCAGGCCAAGGCCGTCAGCCCCGAGGAGGACGGGCCCTTGACGAGGAGCAGATCGTCCCGCTGGGCCAGCTCGCGCAGCTGGCGGCGCAGGGCATGGGGATCGGCCAGCTCAAGCACCGGCGCCTCCGGTGTGGCGGCCCGCCAACCCGCCGCCGTGGCGGCCTGGGCCGGATGGGGCAGCAGGAGCAGGTGGCTGAAGCCCCGCTGAGCCGCCACCTGGCCGATGAGGTGGTGCTCCAGATCCTCCCGCTCCCCCAACTCCGCCATGCCGCCGAAGAGAAAGATCCGTTTGCCCTTGGCCTCCGGGCTGGCCGCCACCGCATCGAGGGCCGCCTGCACCGAGAGGGGATCGGAACTGGCGGTGTCGTTCACGATCGTCACCCCCTCCGGCGTGCGCCAGGTCTCCATGCGGGTGGGACCAAAGGAATAGTCGTGCAGGGCCAGCGCAAGGGCCTCGGGCTCCACCCCCAAGCGCACGGCCGCCGTGATCGCCACCAGCAGATCGTGCACCAGGGGGGCGGAGCGGGTGCGGACGGGAATCTGGAGCGGGGCCTGCTGGCCAGCGAAGGCGAGGCTGAGCAGCAAGCCGTTGGCGATGGGCTCCTGGGCCAACAGCCGGGGGAGTTCGCGTCCCGGGTGGAGCACCGGGGAGGAGAGGGGGAAGGCGTCCAGGAGGGGGTCTTCCGGCAGGAGCACCCACTGGGGGGGAGGCGTGCCCTGAAACAAGCCCATCTTTTCCCTGGCCGTGGCCTCCCGGCTGCCGAAGGAGGCCAGGTGGGCCAGGCCCACATTCACCAGAATCCCGAACTCCGGCTGCAACACGGCCGCCAGCTGAGCCATCTCCCCGGGCGCCGACACCCCCGCCTCAAACACCCCCAGCTCCGTGCCCGGCGGGGCCTGCAGCACTGCCAGGGGCACCCCCACCTGGCTGTTCCAGCTCCCCGGGCTGGCAGCCACGCGAAAACGGCTGGCCACAGCGGCGGTGAGGGCATCTTTGACGATGGTTTTGCCGTTGCTTCCGGTGATGGCCACCACCTGGCGGATGTGGCGCCGCCGATACCAGGCGGCGAGCTGCTGCAGGGCCACCAGCGGATCTTGCACCGCCAGGGCGGGGCCGGCCGGGAGGGGCCGGCCCCGCCCCATCACCACCAGAGAGGCTCCAGCGTCAAGGGCGGCATCGAGGAAGGCGTGGCCATCGGCATGGCGGCCCGGCAGGGCGAAGAACAGGTCGCCCGGTTGCACGCGTCGCGAATCAATGGCCACGCCCCGAATGGGGCCGATGGGAGCAGGCCGCCGCCACTCCGCCCCGAGCAACACCGCGAGGGCCTGGGGTTCGGGATAGATGCCGGTGACCTGGGACACCGAATCTGCATCGGAATTCCCCTTAGCATGACTCAACTGAGCTGCGGCCATGGGCCAAGTTCTGGTTCTCAACGCCTCCTACGAACCCCTCAACATCACCACCTGGAAACGGGCCATGGTGATGGTGCTGATGGGCAAAGCGGAGGGCCTGGAGCACGACCGGAAGCGTTTGCTGCGTCCCAACTTGCACCAGCCCACCGTGATCCGCCTGCGGCAGTTTGTGCGGGTGCCCTATCGGCAGATGCCCCTCACCCGCCGCAACGTCTTCCAGCGCG
>JAYKHK010000012.1:0-12392 GCA_035284785.1 Cyanobacteriota bacterium
GAGCCGCCAGCCATCCCCCGATCACACCGGCCCAGAGGGACTCAGCCTCCATGTTGTTGATCAGGGATGGGGCCCCGGCTTGGATCGCTTCCTGCATGGCCTCTGGTTCCAGCCGGAAGGCCAGATCTACCTCGGCGGCTCCCAACGTTGGCGGGGGGGCGGTGAAGTCGAGGGGTTCATGGGGGGGGCAGACCATGGGATCGATGCAGAGGCAGGCTTTTGTTACAGGGGCATGCGGGGCCGGCCAAGCCAGGCGAGGAGCAGCAAGAAGGCCAAAAGGCCCAGAGCAGTAAGGCTGAAGTGGAAGAGGCTTTGCCGCCCTTTGCGCACCATGTTGCGCATGGCTAATTTCACGAAGCCGGGGGATTCTTCAGGGGGCGTTTGCTCAGGCGATCCGGATGGAGGAGCGGAGGCAGGTGGGGATGGAGGCATGCAAGAAGAGATGCATCCATCATTTTCGTGTTTTTCAGGTCTGCACGATTGGCACTGCTCTGTCCTGCTAAGCCGTCGCCCCCACCTCCACGCCTTGCCGCAACAGGCTCTGGATGAAGGGATCCAAATCCCCATCCATCACCCCCTGCACATCGGTGGTCTCTTCCCCTGTGCGCAGATCCTTCACCATCTGATACGGGTGAAACACGTAGTTGCGGATCTGGTTGCCCCAGGCAGCCTCCACGATGTCGCCGCGGATGTCGGCAATTTCGGCCGCCCGCTGCTCCTGGGCGATCACCATCAGCTTGGCTTTGAGCAGCGCCATCGCCTTCTCTTTGTTTTGCAGCTGGGAGCGCTCCTGGGTGCAGCGCACCGCCAGGCCAGTGGGCACATGCAGGATGCGCACCGCAGTTTCCACCTTGTTCACGTTCTGCCCGCCGGCCCCGCCAGATCGAGACGTGGTGATCTCCAGATCCTTCTCTGGAATCACCAGATCCAGCTGCTCCTCAAGCTTGGGCATCACCTCCACCCCGGCAAAGCTGGTTTGCCGCTTGTCATTGGCGTTGAAGGGCGAAATGCGCACGAGCCGGTGCGTGCCCTTCTCGTTGCGCAGGTAGCCATAGGCATAGCGGCCTTCGATCTCAATCGTGCAGCTTTTGATGCCCGCTTCCTCGCCCTCGGTGATCTCATCCACGCTCACCTTCATGCCGTGATCTTCAGCCCAGCGGGTGTACATCCGCATCAACATCAGGGCCCAATCCTGGGCATCGGTGCCGCCGGCCCCCGCATTGATGCTCAGCACCGCTCCCTCTTTGTCGTAGAGCCCGCTGAGCAGCCGTTCCAGTTCCCAGCGGTCGAGTTCATTGCGCAACTGCCCCAGCCCGCCATGCCCCTCGCCCAACAGCTCCTCGTCGGGCTCCAGGTCATAGAGCTCCAAGGTGGCGCGGGCATCGTCCACCAAGCCAGTCCATCGGCTCAGCTGCTCGAGCTGGGCTCTCACTTCATCCAACTGGCGCATCTGCCGCTGGGCCTGGGCCTGGTCGTCCCAGAAACCCGGCTGGGCGGCCAGCTGTTCCAAATCCTGTTGGCGCGCTCTCAGGGCAGGGACGTCAAAGGCAGTCCTGGGCATGGCCCAGGCGGTCGCTGAGTTCGGAGAGATCGCGTTTGAAATCTGTCAGATCGATCACGAGGGGTGCCGCCGATTTCACTGCACCGACCGTATCAGCTTCAGTGCAGCCCCTCCCCTCGCGCCTGAGCGGGAGCAGCAGCCCTCCAAGCCAGAGGCGGTGCCTAGGATCGGCAGCACCCTGGATCGATGGGCCATGGCTCCCGCGGGCGCTCAACCTGCTGCATCGCAACCTGCTGCCAAGGTGGAGATCTACACCTGGCGCTTCTGTCCATTTTGCGTGCGGGCCAAGGGCCTGCTCGACCGAAAGGGGGTGGACTACAGCGAATACTGCATTGACGGAGATAACGAGGCCCGCCGACAAATGACCCAGCGGGCTGAGGGCCGCAGCAGCCTGCCCCAGATCTTCATCAACGACACCGGCATCGGCGGCTGTGACGAGCTTCATGCGCTCGAGCGCCGCGGCGAGTTGGATGCCCTTCTGGGGCGCCAAGGGTGAGCCAGGACCCATCCACCCGGCTTCCCGCCACCCACCAGCTGTTCCTGATGGATCCGCTGGAGCGCCTCAATCCCGCCAAGGACACGAGCGTTGCCCTGATGCAGGCCCTCCAACGGGCGGGGGGGCAAGCCTGGTGCGCTGAATTGGCCGACCTCTCCGCCGAGCCCCATCCCGATGGCGGCTACGGCACTTGGGTGCGGGCTTGTCCCCTGCAGTTGCTGGACATGGCTGTGCAGGGCGGCCAATGGCAGGTGCCCGATCCCTGGTTTCAGCGAGGCCTGGCCCAACGGCTGCCGCTGGATGGTTTCACGGTGGCGTGGATGCGCAAGGATCCACCGGTCGATGAGGCCTACCTCTATGCCACCCACCTGCTGGAGCTGGGGGAGCGGCGGGGTGTGCGGGTGGTCAATCGGCCTGCTGCGCTGCGGGCCTGGAATGAAAAGCTCAGCTCGCTCCGCTTTGGCCACCTGATGGCTGCCACTCTGGTGAGCAGCCGGGTGGACCTCCTGGCCCGCTTTGCCAAGGAGCAAGGCGAGGTGGTGCTCAAGCCCTTGGCCGGACGGGCCGGGCAGGGGGTGGTGTTTGCCTCCGCCGCCAGCCCTGGCCTGCGGGCCTTGCTGGAGCTGGTCACCCAGATGGAGACTCTGCCCGTCATGGCCCAGGCTTTCCTGCCCGGGGTGAGCGCCGGCGACAAGCGCATTCTTTTGGTGGATGGGGAACCCCTTGGCGCGGTGAATCGGGTGCCGACCGGGGGCGAGTTTCGCAGCAACCTGGCGGTTGGGGGCGCGCCTGAGGCGGCCGACCTCACGGCGGCTGAGCGGGAGATCTGCCAGCAACTGGCACCGGTGCTGCGGGAGGAGGGGTTGTTCTTTGTGGGCATCGATGTGATCGATGGCCGGCTCAGCGAGATCAATGTCACGAGCCCAACGGGGGTGCGGGAGGTGGAGCGCCTCGGGGGCATCCCCCTGGCGGATCAGACGATCGCCCGGCTGTTGGCTGGTGTGACTGCGCTCAGCAGCTGATCCAGCAACACCCTCAGTTTGAGGGCCACTTCCTGCTCCTCCCGCTCGGGCACTGACCCCCGCACCAGCCCTGCGCCGGCAGTGAGTTCGAGGGCCCCTTGGCGAATCAGCCCACTGCGGATGGCCACACGCAGTTCGCAGTCCCCCTGGCTGTCGATCCAGCCAATGGGGGCGGCGTAGTGGCCCCGTTCGAAGGGTTCCAGGCAGCGCAACCAGGCCATGGCCTCCCGTCGTGGCAGGCCGGCCACCGCAGGGGTGGGATGGAGCATCTCCGCCAGGGCCAGGGGGCTCAGGCCTTGGAGCGTGGCGGTGATCGGGGTGTGCAGGTGCACCAAGCCTCCGTGTCGGGCCAGGCGAGGGTGGCGCGGCCGATGGGGAGCCAAACCTGCCTGACGCAGCACCCGACGGATGGTTTCGACCACCAGGTCGTGCTCGTGGCGATCCTTCTCGGAGCGAAGCAGCTCTGCCGCTTCCCCACCACTGGGTCGCGTGCCGGCGAGGGCATCGCTGCGGAGCAGCCCCTGGCGCACCGCGAGCAGCCGTTCGGGGGAGGCCCCCAGCAGAGCCTCCTCAGCGCCGGGCTGCCAGAGAAATCGGCAGCTTCCCGGCTGGCTGCGGCGCAGATGGGCGAGCAGGAGCCTTGGGTCGAGACAGCCCTTCAACTCCACCCGCTGCCTGGCCGCCAGGACAAGCTTGTGCAGCTCACCGTCCTCCACCAGATCGAGGCCTCGCTGGAGAGCCGCCCGGTAGGCCTCCCGCCAGTTTGAGCAGTGCCCCATCGCCTGATGCGCGGCTGCTCGCACTGGCGGGAGGGGCTGCTCCGCCTCCACGGCCGCCAGCCCCTCCAGATGCGCTGCCATCTCCCAGAGTTCTTCCGCCACGCTGCGGGGTGTGATGGCTCCACCCAGGCTCCGCTGCAGCCGCAGCCAGCAATGGCGCCCCTGGCGGCTCAGCTGCCAGCGCGGCAACACGGCCTCCACCCCTGGCGCGCCAAGCCCCTGATCGAGAGGCGTGTCGAAAAAGGAGAAGGCCAGCAACACCCGTGGTCGGGCCAACGCAGGGAGGGGTTCAGCGGCGATGGCCAGGCGCTGCAGGCTGAGGCTGCAAAACCTCTGGGCCAGCTCAAAACGGCGAGGACCGCTGAGCTGCAGGCTGTGGCAGCGACCGCTGGCGGCCAGACAAAGGCCCGGGGCCCCGTCCCAGAGGAAGCGGAAGGCGTCCGTCGCTCCGAGGGAGGGGAGCAGGGCCAACGGATCCAATCCCTTGGCCTCGCCAGGATCGAGTGGCAGCGCCAGGCTGAGCACGGGCTCTTCGTCGACAGCACCACTCGCCGCCTGCTCCGCATGGCGGGCCAGCGTGGCTGCCGTGGCAAGCAACCCAGAGAAGGTTGGGGGGGCCAGCACCAGGGGAGCCTCGGGTCTGGGCGAAGGGCTGCTCAAATGTATGGGTGTTTCCCCTCCCCTCGCCTGTGCCAGGCCCGCTGGAGCGCCAGGTCGTCGCAAGCCGTTACGCCGGCCCACCCCCGCCGCTTGCCGCGGGGGTCGGCAGGGCCGAGCGGCGAACCCTCTGGCGGGCCGCCATCAAATGGCCGATGTATGCGGTGGCCGTGATGCCCGTGCTGCTGGCGGCCGGTTGGCGCCTGAGCCAATCTCTGCCCGTGCGGGCTGGGCAGGTGGGGCTGTTTTTGGCAGCGGCCATCCTGCTGCTGGCTTGGGAAAATCTGGCCAATGACGTGTTTGACGCCGACACCGGCGTGGATGCCATCGGCAAACCCCATTCCCTGGTGAATCTCACCGGCCGCCGTGATCGCATCGCTGCTCTGGCCCATGGCTGCTTGGCGCTGGGGCTTGTGTTGATGGGTGTGGTGGCCCTGCGCAGTTCCCCAACGGTGTTTCTGCTGGTGTTGGCTTGTTGTGGTGTGGGCTATGTCTATCAAGGGCCCCCCTTCCGCTTGGGTTATCGCGGTTTGGGGGAGCCCCTGTGTTGGTTGGCCTTCGGGCCGCTCGCCACCGCGGCCGCCCTGCTGGCCCTGGCTCCCACAGCTGCCGCCGCACCGGCCTCCCCCATCCCCTGGAGCACGGCTTTGGTGCTTGGGGCCGGTCCGGCCCTGGCCACCACCTTGGTGCTCTTCTGTTCCCATTTCCACCAGGTGGAGGAAGATGCGGCCCATGGCAAGCGCTCACCGGTCGTGCGGCTGGGGACCCGGCGGGCCGCCGGCCTGGTGCCCTGGTTTGTGGCGGCCAGCCTGGCCCTGCAATGGACGCCGGTGCTGCTGGGCTGGTGGCCCCTGACGGCCCTCCTGGGGGGGGTGGGGATTCCCCCGGCCAGGGCGCTCATTCAGCTGTTGGCCTCAGGTCACGATCAACCTGCCCAGGTGACGGGCAGCAAGTTTTTGGCCCTCCGGTTTCAGGCCCTCAATGGCTTGGGCTTGGCTGCGGGCCTGGCCATCGGCCCCTGGTGGCAGGCACTGGTTGGACGGTGAGCGCAGCGGCTGCTGGTGGGAATCTGCTCGCCACTGGTGGGCGTGAGGAAAGGCTCTGCCTGAAGTGGCGTTCTTTTTCTTTCGCCTTGCCCGCCCCGCTGCGCACGGCCGCAGGCTCTGTGCCGCCCCGCCGGGGGTGGCTGCTGCGGCTGGAATCGGCCCAGGGCAGCTGCGGCTGGGGAGAAGCCGCTCCCCTGGCCTTGGGCAGCGCCGCGGAGGCGGCCCTGGCAACCTGTGCCCAAGCGCTCCAGCAGCTGGGTTCCAGCCCAACGCGCGACGCGCTGGAACAGCAGCTGCCCACCCTGCCCCCTTCCCTGGCCTTCGCCCTGGGAGCCGCCCTCGCGGAGCTGGATGGCTGGGTCGGACCAGCCGGCGGCGGTTGGCTCCAGGCCCCGCCCTCCGCTTGGCTTTTGCCGGCTGGTGGAGAGGCCCTCGACGCGGCCCGTGCGCTTCTCCAACGCAGAGTGGCCCCAGCAGGTGGCCCCCCCACCTTCAAATGGAAGGTGGGGGTGCACCCTGAGCCCCGGGAGCAACTCTGGTATGGACAGCTGGTTCGTCTCCTCCCTGCGGGAGCGCGGCTGCGGCTCGATGCCAATGGCGGCTGGGATCGCCCCACCGCATGGCGCTGGGCCGCCCGCCTTCAGGGGGACAGGCGTCTGGAATGGCTGGAGCAACCCCTCGATCCGGTCGATCACGCCGGCCTGGAGGCCCTGGCCGGCCTGGTGCCGGTCGCGTTGGATGAATCTCTGCAGCATCAGCCCGAGCTGCGCCGCAGCTGGCCCGGCTGGCAGGTGCGCCGTCCCTCCCAGGAGGGTGATCCCCGGCCCTTGCTCCGGCAGCTGCAGGCGGGCCGCCGCTGGTGGATGGTGAGCACCAGCTTTGAAACCGGCATCGGCCGCCGCTGGCTCGACCATTTGGCGGCCCTGCAGGCGGCGGGGCCGACCCCCACAGCTCCTGGCCTGGCGCCGGGTTGGCAGCCACCGGGTGATTTGGGGTCAGCGGCGCCCGAGCGCGTTTGGCGAGCGGCTGGGGCCAACTGAACCCATGGTGGATTCTGCCCCGCCCCTCTCGTTGTTGGCTGCCCAGGCAGGGATGCCTGCGTTTGTGGCAGCGATGGAACAGCTACAGCGCTGTGGAGGTGTTTTGGGATTGGCCCCAGCCCAGGAGCTGCCCGACCTGCGGCAGGCCCTGGGCCAAGGGGATCCGCTGCTGTGGCGCCATGCCCCGGCGGTGGTGTTGGGCAGTGGCGGCAGCAGCGGCCGGCGGCGCTGGTGCCTGCAACCCCTCACCCATCTCGAAGCCTCCGCCGCGGCGACCGGCGACTGGTTGCGGCAGTTGGGCATCGAGCCGAGCACGGCGCTGGTGGTGAATCCTCTCCCCTGGCACCATGTCAGCGGCCTGATGCCCTGGCTTCGCTCCGAGATCTGGGGGGCGGAACACCGCTGGCTGGAGCCGGCCCAGCTGCGAACGCCGCAGGCGTTGCCCCACATCCTGCCCTTGCCTGCTGGCCAGCCAACCCTGCTCTCGCTGGTGCCCACCCAGCTGCATCGACTCCTGGCCCATCCCGCCGGGGTGCGCTGGTTGCAAGGGTTCAGCTTGATTTGGATCGGTGGGGCTCCGCTGGCGCCAGAGGAGCGGGGCAGGAGCCGCCAGCTGGGGCTGCCTCTGGCTCCCTGCTACGGGAGCACGGAAACCGGCTCGATGGTGACAGCTCTGGCACCCCAGGCTTTTTTGGCGGGCCAGGCGGGCTGTGGTCGGGCCTTGCCCCATGCGCAGCTGCGACTTGCTCCCGCCAACGGAGCGGTGGAGGTGCGCTGCCGCAGCCTGAGCCCGGGGGTGCTGGAGGGAGGGCGCTTGTGGCCCCTGGCGAGGGCCGACGGCTGGTGGCGCAGTGGAGACCTGGGCCAACTGGCGGCGGAGGGTGGGCTCACCCTGCTCGGCCGGCTCGATGGGGCTGTGCACAGTGGTGGTGAAACGGTGTTTCCTGAGCAGGTGGAGCTGGCCTTGCAAACGGGGGCGGCCCAACAGGGGTTGCCCTTGGTCGCGCTGCTGCTGGTGCCTCAGCCTGATCCGGAGTGGGGTCAGCGGCTGGTGGCGTTGGTGCGGGGACAAGGGGTGGAGGACGGGACTCGCCTGATCCCTGCGCTCCAGCGCCTGGCGGCCGGGTTGCCGCCAGCCCAGCGCCCGCGGGATTGGCGACTCTGCCCTGAGCTGGAGCCCAATGCGATGGGCAAATGGGAGCGCCCGCACTGGCAGCGGTGGCTCTCAGCCGAGAGCTGAGGACTGGTGGGATCGGCAGAGGCGCACCAGGGCCCGCACGCGCTCTGGATCCTTGTGGCCATCCACATCTTCCGCGCCCGAATTCACATCCACCGCCGCGGGGCCTACAGCGGCCATGGCTGCGGCCAGGTTCTCGGGGGTGAGTCCGCCGGCGAGAATCACGGGTCGGCTGGCCCGCTCCACGATTTGGCGGCTGATGCGCCAGTCATGGGTCCTGCCGGTGCCACCGATGCGATCGGCGGTGCGTGAATCGAGGAGCAAGCCATCCACGAAAGGCGCGATGGCCAAGGCTTGGTCGATGGCGCCGGCGTTTTCCACATGGATGGCCTGGATCAGCTTGATGCCGGGCAGTGCGGCGCGCAGGGCAGTCAGGTCTCCTAGGGGGAGGCTGTCTTGGAGCTGGAGGGTGGTGGGGGCCACCTGATGAATCAGGGAAAGAATGGCGTCCTGCTGCTGGAGATGGGTGACCATCACACTGCTCACAAAAGGCGGCAGGGCGGCCACCCAAGCAGCGGCCTGCTCTGGCTGGACTTCATCTTCGGTGCGGTGGCGCGCGCCGAGGATGAAGCCCACCGCATCCACGCCAGCGGCCAGCGCGACTGCCAGATCGGTGGGGCTGCGCAGGCCGCAGAGCTTCAACCGCATCTGATCAAGGACGACAGGTGAGCATCCAGCCGCCGCTGCCGCCCACCCGCCAGCGCGGCAGCCAGTTTTGGAAGGAGTAGTGCAACCCTGCGCCATCGTGATGGCTGAGGTAGCCGCCATTGACGAGATCGCAATTGCCGTAGGGATCGTTGATGAAGACGCCCGTGGCGTCATAGCCGATGATCACGCTCCAGTGGCCGCCCCCACTCGGGCCTGAGACGGGGCCATCACAGAGCCAGCCCACGGCCACGGGTCGGCCCGCATCGATTTCTTGCTGCAGCATCGCCGTAGTGCCATCGGTTTGAAAATTGGCCTGCAGCCCCAGGGCGCGCAGCGCCTCCAGCTGGGCTTCGGAGGAGGTGCTGTCGCCGTAGCGGGCTCGCACCTGGTCGTAAACGTTCTCGTTGGGCTCCTTGCCCCAATACATGGCCAACATCGCCGAGCTGGCCGAGAAGCACTCTCGCCAGCCCTGCCCGTCGGCCATCAACAGCTGATCGCAGTAGGGCACCTTGAGGGGGTTGCTGAACCGGGACGGGGTGGCTGCAGGAGCTGCATCCGGCGTCTGCCAGAGAGCAGCTTCCGCCTGGCGTCGCCTGAGCAGGCCGGCTTGCACTGCCGTGCCCGGATCGCAGTAGAGGAGCAGCGTTTGCGGCACCTGTGCCCAGTCGTGGGTTTTGAGATCGCGGCTGATGGAGGCGAAGTTGGCCTCATCGCCATAGAACTCTGCCCCCAGATTCCAGGCAAAATCCAGGAGGGCACAGCGCTGATTGTTGGTCATCTCCTTCCAGTAAGGCACCGTGGCGGCCAGGCGATTGGCGCAGGCCTGCGCCTGCCGCTGGAGTTCGGTTTCGGCCTGGGCGAGGCTGATGGTTTCGCCTGGCCGCACCGCCCGGCCAGCGAGGGTGGTGAAGCCATAGCCGATGGTCCAGGGCTCGGCGCCAGTGGCGGGATCGGGATAGGCATGGGCGACGAATCCCTCAAATTCCCGGATCAACGCCAGGGCTGGACCGTAGGACTCGCTTGCTGCGACAGGTGGTGGAGCCACCTGCGGGGAAGTGAGGGCCGGCGCGCCCCGCTGGAGAGCCACGCCGGTGGCCGTGGCCTTCTCTTGAGGCTGCGGCGTCAGCTGGGCGGCAGGGGTGGCGGCCTGGCTGGTGGCGGGATTGGCAGTTCGAGCAGGTTTGGCCTCTGGTTGGGGCCCTGCGGAGGCCTGGCCAGGCAGCGCTGCACCGGCCTCCGGAGGTGAGGCGGGTGCAGCCTCTGCCGCTGCAGCGACATCACCCTGGCTGCCGCTGCGGATGTTTGGCTGGATGGCCGTGGACACCTTGTTGGCGACGTACGGGGCGAACAGGCTGAGACCCGAGAGCAAAAACGTTGTGACAGCCCCCATCGAACTCGGCAGCTGGCAGGTGAGCCCAAAGCTGTAGAGGGCGAAGGTGCCAAAACCCATGTAGAGCATCAAGATCGACAGCCCTCCGAGGGTGGCGATCATGCGGCTGCTGCTGGCCTCCAGGAGTGTCACCGCCATGGGGGTTCCGTCGGGGGCGCGCAGCTCCTTGCGAGCGGCGGCGGATCCCACCGTCAGCTGATCACCAGCGGATTCGGTCCAGCGCCATTCCACAGGGATGGTGAGCCGGGTGGGTTCAGAGAGCGCATTGGCGAGCGACCAACCTTCCTTGCTGAGGCGCTGTTTCACCAAAACCAGGCCAAAGAATGCTCCCAAGGCCACCGCCAGGGTGATCATGTACACGACGGGCAGGGCCATCGTGCGGCAGTTGCCATCGTTCACCCCGGGGGTGTTGGCCCCCATGGCTCCAAGGGTCTGGCCGAGGGCTCCCGGGGTGCTGAGCCCCATGAGCGCAAGGGAGAGCAGTCGCCAGCGCCTGAGGGGGTGCCATCGGCTCAGGGCGATGGTTGGAGCGGCGAGGGACGACCAGGGCAAGCGGGGCTGGAAACCCATCCGGAGAGCGGAGGCTGCCCTAAAGGTGCCAACGTTTGGCTGGTTTGCGGGACGCTCGACGCTGATCGACATCTGTGCGGCTGTGGCTCACAGTGGACGCACGCCGGCGGCCAGGCTCGAAGCTTCCAGCCAGCGAACGATCGGTTCGGGCAGCTGGCAGCGGCGGCGCCCGCCAGCGTGGATGGCCAGATGGCGCGTGAAGCCTTGGGCCACGGGCTCAGCGTTGCTGGTAAAGCGATACGTCACCTCAAAACACCCCGAATCGATCCGATTCGGGCTCAGGGCAATCGCCAGGGGGTCTCCCACCCTGAGGGGCCGCAGAAAATCGGCGCTGCAGTGCACGATCGGCAGTCCCACCGCCAGAGGTTCCTGTTGGTTGTCGGCGGGCGTGAAGGGGGGGCGAGGAAACACCTCGCCCGCTGGCAGGCCGAAGCGCTCCAAGCTTTCTTCGTAGGCTTCATGGCACCAGCGCAGCAGCTGGTGGAAATGCATCACACCAGCGGCGTCGGTTTCGCCGAAACGCACAGTGCGGCAGAGCAGCAGCCAGTCGTCAGGGCGCATCACGCTGCGGATGGCGGGCTTTCCATCCTGCCTCGCTTGCCAGGAGGGAACGGGAGGGTGGCACCCTCGCCGTCAGGGGGGCAAAGCGATGGGGAAGCCGGACAAGCCAAGGGGCAGGTGGGCCGCCAGACGCAGAATCCAATAAAGGAACAGGGCCAGGCCAACCACCACCAACACAGGTGCGGGAACGGCCAGGGGCGGCAGACGTCGCTGCTGAAGCGCCAGCGCCGACCAAATCAGGAGGAGCCCAGCCGCTGGAAGGCTAAAAAGGTGAAGCTGGGCAGCTTCCGCCAGCTTTCCCTGCAGGGCGGCCGCTGTGGCGCGGCTGAGGTAGCAGGTGGGACAGGGAGTGCCCGTGATTGCGTAGAAGGGGCAATGGATGCCCGGGAGATGGCCACCACTCCCAGCGAGAGCAAAGGTGAAGCCTGCCGGCAAAAGGCATGACGCCCCATGGAGCCGGCGGGCCCAGGACATATCGCGGCTCAGCGATCCACCGAACCCATGATCACATCGATCGAACCGAGGATGGCCATGATGTCGGCCACCTTGCTTCCTTTGAGGATGTGGGGAAGGATTTGGAGGTTGTTGAGATCGGCGGCGCGAATTTTGAAGCGCCAGGGGGTGACATCGTCATTGCCCTGGATGAACACACCGATTTCCCCTTTGCCTGACTCCAGGCGGGTGTAGAGCTCACCGGAGGGAATCTTGAAGGTGGGTGCCACTTTCTTGGCGATGTATTGATAATCGAAGCCATAGGCCTCGCTCTGCTTGCCCTCGGCCATCCGCTTGGCTTCCAGGTTTTCCGTCGGGCCACCGGGGATCATGCGGATGGCCTGCTGGAGAATCTTCAGGGATTGGCGCATCTCTTGCAGGCGCACCCGGTAGCGAGCGAAGCAATCGCCCTCCTTCTCCCAGGCCACGGCCCAGTCAAAATCGTCGTAGCACTCGTAGTGGTCCACCTTGCGAAGATCCCAGGGCACGCCTGAGGCCCGCAGCATGGGGCCAGAGAGGCTCCAATTGATGGCTTGCTCGCGGGTGATGGTGCCCAACCCCTCAATGCGACGGCGGAAGATAGGGTTGTTGGTGATTAACTTTTCATATTCATCAATCTTCGGGCCAAACCAATCGCAAAAGTCTTGGCATTTCTCCAACCAGCCGTAGGGCAGATCAACAGCCACCCCACCGATGCGGAAATAGTTGTTGTTGATCAAGCGCTGGCCGGTGGCTGCTTCCCAAAGGTCGTAAATCATCTCTCGCTCGCGAAAGATGTAGAAGAAGGGTGTTTGCGCGCCCACATCAGCCAGGAAGGGGCCCAGCCAGAGCAGGTGATTGGCGATGCGATTGAGCTCCAGCATCAGCACCCTGATGTAGCTGGCCCGCTTGGG
>JAYKHK010000013.1:0-13312 GCA_035284785.1 Cyanobacteriota bacterium
TCGCCTTGCCGTAGCCCCGCTCGATTCCCACCAGTTCGTCCTCGTGCTCGGAGAGATACACAGCCCGGCGCGGCCCCTCCCACTGCGTATCGAGCACCTCCCCCAACCCCTCGATCGTCCCCAGCCACCGCTGGGCCTCCGCCACCGGCAACTCCCGCAGCCGCGCGATGAACCCCTCCGGATCCTCGCCCGTGAGCAGCCGAAAGCGGGCCGCGCCGCTCTCGCTCAGCTGGCTGCGCTTGCGGCGCAGCTTGGCGATCAGCTGGTCGCGCACCAAAACCGCGTCCTCCCCTTCGGTGGCCTCCATCTCCCGCAACAGCTGGGAGAAGGGGATCTTGGGATCCACCACCACCGGCTTCATGGCGGTGTAGGGCTGCAGGGCGTCGTACACCCCCACCGCGTCAAAGATGCGGAAATGGGTCTTGCCGATCGCTTCGCACAATCGCGTCGCCCGGCCAATCATCTGGTCGTAGAGGATGCGGCTGTTCACACGGCGCAGAAACACGATGGTGCCAATCGCCGGCACATCCACCCCCGTGCTCAGCAAATCCACCGTGACGGCCACATTGGGGAAGGCCTCGTTCTTGAAGCGGCGAATCCATTGCGCCGGCTTGTCGCTGGCCCCGGTGATCTTGGCCACCGCCTCCTCCGGCAGCTCGCCATAACGCTTCGCCAACGCCTCCTTCAGCAGCTGCACCACCAGATCGGCATGGCGGTCGCTCACGCAGAAGATCAGCGTTTTCTGGGGCGAAAATGGATCCAGCTCATCCGCCAGCTCCTCGCACACCACCCGGTTGAAGGCTTCGGTGAGCACCAGCTGGTTGAAGGCCGCCACATCGAAGCGCAGCTCATCCGGGGTGATGAACAGATCGATCTGGCCCGTGCGCGGATCGATCGTGGTCACCTCCTCACCCGCCTGCCAGCGGATGCCCTCGCTGGAGAGCTTGGTGTGGATGCGGATCGGCGGCTCATGATCCACCAGATGGCCATCCACCACCGCCTCGCGATAGCTGTACACAAACACTGGCCGGCCAAAAATCGCCACCGTGTGCAAGGCAGGAGTGGCGGTGAGCGCGATCTTCACCGCATCAAACATGTCGAGCACGCGTCGATACGTCGAGACGTAATCCTTGAAATCGCGGAAGCGCAGCTCGCCATCGCCCATCTCCCGATCCAGCAGATAGCCGCGGTGGCATTCATCCACCACAATCAGGTCGTAGGTGTCCACCGTGGGGCGCCCCTCCTCATCCCCCAGCAGCAGGCGTCGCGCCATCGCTTGCACGGTGGTGATGTGCACGCGGGTGTCGGGATCGGCCACCCGCTCGCCCAGCTCCTTGATGTCGTAGATCGCCGCGAAGGTTTGCAGGCTCTCCATCCGCGTTTCCTTGAAGGCATCCCCCGCCTGGATGCCCAGCTCCTCCCGATCCACCAAAAACAGCACCCGCCGGAAACGACCGGTTTTGAGCAGGCGATAGATCAGGGCCACGCAGGTTTTGGTCTTCCCCGTGCCCGTGGCCATGGCCATGGCCATGGCCAGCAACATCTCCCGCTGCGCCGCCCGGATCGCCGCCTCCACCGCTTCGATCGCCCGGCGCTGATAGGGGCGCAGGGGAAAGCCAAACGCGAACGTCTCTCGGCTGAGCTTCTCCTCGGCGCGATCGATCTCCAGCCGAGCCAGCTGGCGCAGACCCTCCGGCCCATACCAGCCCTCCAGGGCCACGGCCCGGTTGGCGGCCCGGCGCCGATCGCGAAACCAGATGCCGCTGGCCGTGCGGAGCTGCCGCAGAAACGGCCGGCCATTGGTGGCAAACGCGAAAGGGAGAGGGCCGGATCCCTCAGGCAACACCACGTCGCGGCAATAGCGCTCTGCCTGCGGGAGCACTCCCGCCACATCCTTGTGGGCCCGCTTGGCCTCCACCGCCGCCAGGGGCGTGAGCCCGGCAAAGAGCACATAATCCGCCGGGCCACTGTTCGTGGGCCACTCGGCGATGGCCAGGTTGCGATGCTTGTCGGGGCGGGCCCCCAGGCTGTGGCGCAAGCGCTGGCTATCGGCCTCCCAGCCCGCCTGGCGCAGCTGCTCATCAATCAGCTCGCGGGTGGCGGCCTCATCCAGGTTCAGCTGACCGGCCGCTTGGCGTGAGGCTTGGCGCAAGGAAGCCTGAGCCGCGGCCCCCTGGCGCTGGGCAGCGGCCTGCAGCTCCGCCAAACGGGCCCTCAGGGCTGCCTGATCGGCCTCTGCCGCGGCGGCCAGCTCCTCCCACTGCCGCTGCTCCTCCAGCGCCTGGCGGAACTGGTCCTCCGTTTGCGCCAACTGCTCCGCCGTCCGTCCGCTCGCCGCTGCAAAAGCCGCCAGGGCTTGGCGCAATTGGCTCAACTCCGCCTCCCTCTCGGGATCCTGTGCCACCGGAGCCCGGGGAGGCTGAAACGGCCCGCTGCGGAAATCGGGATCACCAAACGTGCGGTGGAACCACACCCCCAGCTGCCACGCCATGCGCAGACTGTTCAGGGCCGTGGCGTGATCGTCGTGCAGGTCGTGATTGGCCTGGTTGCCCTTGCACCGCACCCCATGAAACAGCTGCGCCACCTCCCGCTCCAACGCGCCCTCATACTCCAGACGCCGCAACAGCTGCTCCTGCGTTTCCCCCGGTCTGAGCTCCACACCGAAGCGTGAGGCCACCTCCTGGGCCAGCCATTCCCCCAACTGCCGCAACTTCAACATCGCCGTGTTGGGGTCCTCCGGGAAGTAGCGCTCCGCCAACACGCCCAGCCGAAACAATTGCTCGCCGTAGGGCCGGAGGTGGCTGAAGTTCGTGGTCAGCACGGCTGCCACCCCTGATCCGCAGCAGCGCTCCCCATATCAGGCCTCACCCATCAGCTGCTTCACCAGAGCGATCAACTCTTTTTTCGTGAAACTCTCCAGAGGTGGCGGGGGAGGGGCCACACCATGGCTTTCAAGGGCCTTCGCCAAACCAGCTTTCTGCAATTTGGAGTAGCCCTTGATGCCATGCTCTTTGCAGAGCCGCTTCAGGCGGGCCACGGGTTGTTGAAGGAAAGAGCCGCGGCCCAGCAGGGCTGGTGTGTCGCGCCCTGGCCCCGGCCCCGGCGGGGCATCCTGGAGGGCATTCAGGGCGACGCCGGTGTGCTGCAGGTGGCTGGCCATCCGCCGAAAGAGGCGGGCATCGGTGGCCGCCAGGTGGCGCTGGCTCTGCTCCAGGAGATCCGCGATGGAAGGCCCTGCGCTCATGGCAACTCCTCCTTCGTGACGGGGGAGGGATGGACAGGGGGCACCTCGTCCGCCAAGGCGGCGGCATTGGCCTTCAGATCGCGCCAGCGCTTCGCCTGCTCGAGCAATCTCTTGAACATCTGCACCAGCCAATAGCCGCTCTGCCTCTCGCTCTCATCAATCAGGGCCACCATCTCATCGCCTGTGGCTTCCATGTCGCGAATCACCTTGCCGAGCTTGGCGTTCAAGGCATACAAACGGGCCTTGGCTCGGGCCTCATCGGCCAGATCCCCTTCCAAGGCCAGCAGCTCCCTGCGGAGCTCAGCGATCACCACCCCCCTGCGATCGCTCTGGGCCTTGAGCACCCCCCTGGAACGGTTGGCTGACACCAGGGCCGCACGGCATTCCCGGTAGGTGTCCGGCAGGTCTTCCGGAGGGGGAAGGAGGGGGAAGTCGCTAGCGGATCGAAGCGTCATTGGCAGGGATGGGCTATCACGACCTTGAACAATTCACTTTATTGCCAGACACAGGGATCAACGTTTTAGGGCTCCAGCGTCCAGCTCAAGCTGGCCTTGTGTTCGCGGATGCCGTGATGCACGCCTGCTCAAAATGATTTGGCCCGTCCACATCGAAAACAGGTGCCATGCTCCAGCCCGCCCACCTGCTCCCCCTAGCCGCCCTGCTGCTGCCCCCGGCGGCCCTGTTGGGCGCCGCGGCTCCAGCCCTCAGCCAGCCTGCAGCGGAGGTGGTGCCCGCCCATGAACGGTTGAACTCGGGCCAGGGTGCCAGCGCAACCCAGGGGGTTGTGGCGATCAAACGGCTCGGTGGCCAGCCCCTGGGCGAGGAGTTCGCAGCGTTGCAGGGCCGCGAACTGCGGCTGCGGGAGATCACCGTTGCCCCCGGCGGCAGCATCGCCCTGCACCGCCACGACCGACGCCCTGGCGTGGCCTACATCCTGGAGGGCCAGATGACGGAACGACGGGGGCCAGGCTTCACCCCTCGGGTGTATGGCCCCGGCCAGGTGGCCTTTGAAGGCCACGGCGTCACCCACTGGTGGCGCAATGAGGGCAGCACCCCATCCCGGGCCCTGGTGGTCGACATCGTCCCGATTGCCAGGCCCTAGGGCGCTCCGCTCACGATGAACAGCTGTAGTGGGAGATGCCGCCCGCGTTGAAAAACTGCCTGGGCTTGAGGCAGTTGTACGTCGCCGCCAACTCCGCCGCTGGCTCCTCATATGGGTGGCGAAACACCGCCTGCAGCTCTTGGATCAAGGTGGTGTCTCCCTGCGCAGCCTGCTCATAGGCCGGCGCGATCAGCCATTCGCGCCAGGTGATGGCCGGGTTGACGCGCTTCATCGCCGCGGCGGTGTCGCGCGGGTCGCCGCTGGCCGTGAGGCGATCGCCCCAGCCCTGCAGCCAGAGCCGCCATCGCGCTTCAAGCTCTGCGGAGATCGGCAGGTAGAAGCTCGTCTTCAAGCTGGAGAGTGGATCCGGCGCATCAGCGCGTTCAGCAGGAATCTCCGACAACCGCCGGAAGAAGATGGTGTAATCCGCCCCGGATTCGACCAACAGCTGCAAGAGCTCCTCCACCAGCGCGGCGTCGTAGGTGTTCAGGCCAAGCTTGCCGGCCCACATCGCTTCGATCGCCTGCTGCATCGCAGCGGCGAAGCCCTCTCGGATCTGATCGAGCCTGGCCAGAGCCTGCGGGTCGTCCTCGAGCAGCGGCCGGAGGGCGGCCCAGAACATCTGGTAGTTGGCTTCGGCAGCCGCCGGTTGGTTGAAGAAGCAGAAATGCTCGCCGCCACCGGTCCAGGGCTGAAAGCGAGGATCGAACAGGTCGCAGAAGCCGAAGGGGCCGTAGTCGAGGGTGAAGCCACCTGCGGCGCAGTTGTCGCTGTTGAAATTGCCCTGGCAGTAGCCCACCCGCAGCCAGTGGGCCACCAGTGCGGTGAGCCGTTCGCGAAACAACCGCGCCAGCTCCACCACCTGATCGCCGAACGCCAAGCTCGGATCAATCTCCGGCCGGTAGTTGCGCTCGATCAGATGCGCAACGATCATCCGCAGCTCGCTGAGCGCCTCCGGATGGGCCTGGCGGCGGGCGCGACGGGCGAACAGCTCCAACTGGCCCACCCGCAGGAAGGAGGGTGCCACCCGTGTGGTGATCGCCACCGGGTTGTCCACCAGGATGTCGGGCTCGAACGAGGTGGACTTCGGGGCGTACCAAGGCCTGCGAACGGTTTCGGATCGCGACACATACAGCGTCAGCGAGCGTGAGGTGGGAACCCCCAGGGCGTGCATCAACTCCTGCGCCAGAAACTCGCGCACGCTGGAGCGAAGCACGGCGCGGCCATCGGCGCCGCGGCAGTAGGGCGTCGGACCACCCCCTTTCAGTTGCATTTCCCAGCGTCTGCCGTTGAAGACACCTTCAAACACGGAAATGGCCCGGCCATCGCCATAGCCATTGCCGGTGCCGAAGGGACACTGTTGGGTGTATTCGCTGCCGTAGATCGAGAGGGCATAGCCGGTGGCCCAGCCGAACGGTCGCATCGGCTCCTGCGCCACGCTGATGTCTCCGGAGAACAAGCCGCGAAACTCGGCGTCATGGGCCAGCTCCTCGCTCAAGCCCAGCTCCTGGAAGAGGCTGCTGCTGTGCGCCACATATTGCGGCGCTGCAAGCGGGGTTGGCGCCACCGGCACGTAGTGGCCGGAGAACACCTGGCGGGGCCGGTGGTCCTGGCCATCGCTAGTGGCCTGAGGATCCGCCTTCAGCGCATCCATCAGGGAATAGTCGGCCCGTCGAGCAAACTCCGCGAACGTGGTTGAGGGCACGGTTGGGGGCACGGTTGGGGGCATCATCCTGGCGAAGCCGCCACCGAATCAGCGGGCGGATCGCCTGAGGCTCCCAGGCCGGGATGTTTAAGCTGTGAAGCGCCTCGATTCAGGCCGGATGGGCACCGTCCTCGTCACCGGCGCCAACCGGGGCATCGGCCTGGAGTTTTGCCGCCAGCTGCAGGGGCGCGGCGATCGGGTGATCGGCGTCTGCCGCCAGCCCTCATCCGAGCTTGAAGCCCTCGACGTGCGCATCGAGCCGGGGATCGACCTCACCAGCGAGGCGGCCATCGGCCAACTGGTGGAGCGGCTGGCGGGTCTGCCCCTCGATGGGCTGATCCTCAATGCGGGCCTGCTGGAGAGCATGAGCCTCAACAGCCTCGATCCGCAAAGCATCCGCCGCCAGTTCGAGGTGAATGCCCTCGCCCCCCTGCTCCTCACCCGGGCCCTGCTGCCCCTGTTGCGACCTGGCTCCAAGCTGGCCCTCATCACCAGCCGCATGGGCTCGATCGACGACAACAGCTCCGGCGGCTCCTACGGCTACCGGATGTCGAAAGTGGCGCTCAACATGGCAGGCAAATCGTTGGCGGTCGACCTGAAGCCCCAAGGCATCGCCGTGGCCATCCTGCACCCCGGCCTGGTGCGCACCCGCATGGTGGCCTTCAACCCCCAGGGGATTCCTCCCCACCAGGCGGTGGAGGGGCTGTTGGCGCGGATCGACGCGCTCAGCCTCGCCACCTCAGGCAGCTTCTGGCACGCCAATGGGGAGATGCTGCCCTGGTAGGCCTCCCCATCTGGCGGATTCGGGTGGGATCGCGTGCAATTGACGATCAGGTGATCACCGTGGGGCGCTGCATCCCCGTGCGGGTCTTGATCTCCGCCAGCTCATCGATGGCAGTGATCAGATCGGCCAGGGCCAGCTGGGGATCCTGGGCGAGGGCGCCGCTGGGGGGCACATAGCTCTCCAGATACACCCGCAACGTGGCGCCCTGGGTGCCTGTGCCGGAGAGCCGCAGCACCACCCGACTGCCGTCGTCGAGGAGCAGCCGCAGCCCCTGCCCCTGACTCACCGACCCATCCACGGGGTCGGTGTAGGCGAAGTCGTCGGCCACGGAGATGGCGCGGCCGGCAAAACGCTCACCCACCAGGGCTGGCAGCATGTCCTTGACGCGCCCGTAGAGTCCAGCGGCGGCGTCGCTGGCGATGGCCTCGTAGTCGTGGCGGGAGTAGTAGTGGCGGCCGTAACGACCCCAGTGGTCGCTCATCACCTCCGCCACCGAGCAGCCCCGCACGGCCAGGATCTGCAGCCAGAAGAGCACGGCCCAGAGGCCATCTTTCTCCCGGATGTGGTTGCTGCCGGTGCCGAAGCTCTCCTCTCCGCAGAGGGTGATGCGCCCCGCATCGAGCAGGTTGCCGAAAAACTTCCAGCCTGTGGGCGTCTCAAAGCAGGGCAGGCCCAGGGCCTTGGCCACCACATCGGCAGCGGCGCTGGTGGGCATGGAGCGAGCCACGCCGGCCAGGCCTTCGGCGTAGCCGGGCGCCAGGGTGGCGTTGGCGGTGAGCACGGCCAGGCTGTCGCTGGGGTTCACGAAACAGCGGCGACCCAAGATCATGTTGCGGTCACCGTCGCCGTCGCAGGCGGCGCCAAAGTCGTAGGCATCACCATCCAGCAACAGGGCAGCCAGATCGTGGGCGTAGGTGAGGTTGGGATCGGGGTGGCCGCCGCCGAAATCCTCCAGGGGCACCCCATTGCGCACGGTTCCGGCCGGAGCGCCCAGCTGGCGCTCAAAGATCTGGGTGGCATAGGGACCGGTAACGGCATGGAGGGCGTCAAAGGCAAAGCGGAAATCGCCCTTGAGCAGCGCAGCGAGGCGATCGAAATCAAAGAGCTGTTGCATCAGCGCCCCGTAGTCGCTCACCCCATCGATCACCTCCACCGCCATGCTCCCCAGCTGGAAGGTGCCCGGCTGATCCAACGGCAGCGGATCAGCCTCCACAATTCGATAGGCGTCCAGGCTGAGAGTGGCCTGGTAGATGGCGTCGGTGATCGATTCCGGGGCGGGGCCGCCGTTGGCGCCGTTGATCTTCACGCCGAAATCCCCCTCGGGACCGCCGGGGTTGTGGCTGGCCGACAGGATGATGCCCCCCACGGCCTGATGGCGACGGATCAGGTGGGAGGCGGCCGGCGTGGAGAGAATGCCGCCGGTGGTGGTGATCAGGCGCGCCACGCCATGGGCGGCCGCCATGCGGGCAATGGTTTGGATGGCGGCCACGTTGCCGAAGCGGCCGTCGCCCCCCAGCACCAAGGTGCCCCCTTCAACGCCTGGCACCACCCGGAGGGACGCCTCCACAAAGCTCTCCAGGTAGTGGGGCGTCTGGAACTGGCGGCTGCTCTTGCGCAGGCCGGACGTGCCGGGCTTCTGATCGGTGAAGGGCTGGGCCAGGGCCACCGTGGTGACGATGGCGGCGGGGCTGTCGCTGGGGCGGGTGGTCATCGCAGGGGCCGGGGCGCAGCGGGCAGGAGCAAATTAGCCCTGGGCCTCTCCCCCACCTGGTGACGGCCATGGGATCCAGCATGGTTCAACACCGTCTTCTGCCTGGAAAGCGCCTGCGGCCCGCCACCCCGCGCGGCGGTCTTTCGCTTCACCTGCTCAATGCAGGCTGTGAGCACAACGCTGCGAAGAGATGTGAATCCTTTTTTTGGCCAGGCGCAATCCAGAACATCACACCTTCAGTTTTCGCCTGAGCAGGTTCGATTCACGCCTACGAATCTGGCCCCCTGCTTTAGCTCACCCCACCCGCTTCCGATAACTTAACCAGCCTGCATCCATACCTTCCTGGATGTCAGCACAGTCTTTCCTCCCCCCGCTCCATGACCCCTCATCGCTGTTTCTGCCTCGCCCGATGGGTCCGTCAAAGCGGGTTGTCCGGCCTGGGGGCGCTGGCCAGCGGCCTGGTGGGACTGGGCTCCGTCGCGGCGGTGGCAGCGCCCCAACCGGCCTGCGCCGCTGATCCCTATCCGGACGCCGTGGCCTTCTCCCGCACCGCCGCCAAAGCCGTGCTCAACCAGGAAGGCCGGGAAACCTGTCTGCGGGGCAAGCTCACCAAAGCCCTGCTGCAGCTCTCCGACAGTTGCGATGCCACTGGGCAACGCAACCCCCTCTGCGCCCTCGCCAGCAAGGCTGTGGTGGAAACACCGATGAGCCTCACCTTCATGGAAGACACGTCCCGCAAGCTGTTGGAACTGAGCGGAGCGGGGGCTGGCGCTGCCGCTTCCAGCGGAGAGAAGCTCCAGCCCTGAGGCCGCGGCCACGCCCTCAAGCCCCCTTAAGGCTGCCCTCCCCCAAACTGCAACAGCCCGCCACCAGCGGGGGCTTGGGGCTTGTCCACGGGCTTGGCTTTGGTCAACTGGCGGCAGGCCACCGTCACCTCCATGGCGGACTGATCGATGGGCTCCCGGCGGGCCAAGCTGTTGGTGGGCGCTGCGACAGCCAGGTTGCGAATGCTCCAAAGCACGTCTTTGCAGCGGGCTGGCAGCAGCGGATGGTCGAGCAGAGGGTCCGCCAGACGACGCGCCTCGTCGCAGCGCTCCGCCGCATTCTCACGGCTGCAGGCCAAGGTGGTGAGCTGAAGCCTGCGGAAAACCTCAGACGGTGGGTACACGTCCGGCCGATAGGCGGGTGGTGGGGCCGCCTGGAGCCCGCCCGCGCTCAGCAGGGGCACCAGGGCGGCGCTGCACCCGAGAGCCAACCTCCCCAAGCGCCCTAGCGGCCCTGCAGGTGCCATCCGCGGGAGTGCCATCAAACCGTTTGCCTTCGTTCGATTCACTCTGGGAGCGCCAGAGCCCCGGGCAGTCCCCGCCGCAGACGGTGTTGCTGCTGGATCCACCGCTGGCGGGCCAACACTCCACTCCAGGGGGCGGTTTGAGCCAGGATCCAGCGCAACCCGCCGAACTGACGCAGGCTGGCAGCGAGGGCCGCCTCCCGGGCCTGCAGCCCCTGCATCAGCCGGATCTCCGGCAGCCGCTGCTCGGCGATCAACGGCAGAAGGGCATCGATTCGCTCCAGAGTGTCATCCCTCCCCGCCAGCCCCGTGGCGACGGTGCCTTTGGGCAGCGGCCCCAGCAACCGGGCGGCCACGAGAGCATCCCGCAGGGCCATGTTGATCCCCTGGGCCCGCACCGGGCTCATCGGATGGGCGGCATCGCCCAACACCAGCAACCCGGGGGCATGCCAGCGGGGCGCCCAGCCCACCTGAACCGGAAACCGCTGGGGCCCGCTGATCGCCGCAACGGGCAACTGCTCCAGCAAGGAGGCCCCAGCGGGGGGGAGGGACGCAGCCCATTGCTGCCGCCAGCCAGCCCCATCCTCAGGTGGGCGAACGCCGGCTTCCGCCAGCCAACCCAGGCGCAGCGCCTCGCCGTCGGCCTCGGCAAACAGCGCAAAACTGACGCCATCAGCCACCACCGTGAGGAAGCGGCCCCCAAGCCACCCCTGCAGCGGTGCCACCTCGGGGCCCGCCAGGCGAAACCAGAGCACCTCTTCCCCCCCCTCCTGCTGCTGAAGCTCCAGGCCACCCTTCAGCCGGATCAAGGACTGGCGCCCATCACAACCCACCACCAGATCGGCGCCAAGCTCCCTGCCATCGGCCAACACCACGCCCCCCACCCGGCCCGTGGGGGAGCGCAGAAGGGCTCGCACCGGGCAACCCTCCAGCAGGCGAGCAGCGTTGTGGCGGGCCAGCTCGGCGTGAAGCTGGCCCAGAAGCGACTCCTGATTCACCAGCCAGCAGCCCCGATCCCCAGCCAAGGGCTCCGCGGCGGCAAACAGGGGCCGGCGCTCCACCACCATCGCCCAGCCCCGCAGCGGACGATGGCGCACCGCCGCAGGCAGGGGCCAGAGCCCCATGGCCTCCAAAGCCTCCAGACCGCTGGGCATCAAGCCCTCGCCGCGGTAGGGGCGTAGGGCTTGAGGAGGAGCAGCGTCCACCAGGGTGACAGCCCAGCCTGAGCGCGCCAGGAGCAGGGCCAGGGCAGCGCCGCAAGGGCCTGCTCCCACCACCAACGCCCGGCAGACAGCCCGGCTGGGCAGGGGCCCGCTCGGGCTCGTCAGGGGTCAACCCCTTCCACAGCTTCCCCCTGGCGATAGGCGGGCTGCGGGGCCATCAGCTCCTGTTTCTTGCTGATCAAATACTCCACCAGCTCCTTCTGCAACACCAACAGCTCACCCGTGCAACCGCGGAATGCCGCACGGTGACGAATCTCGTCGTGTCGGGTGTTCAAGTCCCGCAGCATCAGGTTGATCGCATCCAGCTCGGGGGACTGGCTTCGAGGGGAGGAAGCCGGATCCATGAGGGTGCTGCAGCGGTTGGCCCCATGCTAGACGCGCTGCGGAGAAGGGCTATCGGCAAGTGGGCTCCCGAAGCAGCAGTATCCGGCCGTTGTTGACCCTGGCCGCAGCGCTGCCGGCTCCGAGCCAGGCCGCGCTCCATGCGCCCGCTCACTCCCAACTCGGCTCCGCGCCAAAGCCGATTCATCTCCCGGGTGAAGTGAGCTGCCAACTCGGGAGAGTTGATCAGCAATAGGGTCTCGTCATTTTGATGGGCGGCCGAGGGGCTCCAGTTGAAGGAGCCGCTGATCACCCGCTCCCGATCAAGCACGGCGAACTTGTGATGGAGTTTGTCACCCCCCACCAGGCGCGGCGTGCCCACTCCCTCCAGGGGCCTTTGCCACACCCGGTTGTCGGCCTCCAACAGGCACGCGCCATCGGGCCGGCTGACGCCCAGCACATCCAACACCTCACTGAAAGGGCGACTGGCAAATCCCGGATCAGCCAGCAGGCGCACAGCCACTCCCCGCCCGGCCAAGCCCGCCAGGGCGTCGGCCAGACCCTGGGCCGAAAAGACAAACAGGCTCAGATCCAGCTGGCGCTCCACCGTCGCCAGTTGGGACGCCAGCCAGCGGAGCCCCTGATGGGGATCCTTGCGCCGGTGGGGGGCAAACAGCACCTCCACCGTGGTCTCCCCCACCTGCACCTGCTGGGCAGGTCCAGACTCCTTGGCGAGTCCAAACCGACTGTCGGGTGCCCCACCGGGGCCATCGCCCCAGAGGCGGGCGAATTCCTGGGCAAACAGCTCGGCCAGAGGCGCGCTGTCAAAGCGCAGCAGATGGTTCACATTGCCGCGGGTGCGGGGATCCTCCGGATCTCCATGCACACAGGAGGGACTGAAGTTCGCGGATCCCGTCACCACAAGCCGACGATCGACCACCAGAAATTTGTGGTGCATCAAGCCGCTGCCTGCGCTGCCATCGGCCGTGTCGTCGAGCATCGGCACTCCCGCCCGCTCAAGCAGCGCCACCGCATCGGGTTGGCCGAGGGCCATGAGCTGGGCCTGGCGCTGGCGTTGGTGGGGTGTCAGATCCACCGGGTGCTGGCGGCTCCAGGGGGTGCTGTAGGTGTTCTCGAGAACCACCTTCACGGCCACCCCCGCACGGTGGCGGGCAATCAAGGCCTGGGCCACGGCCGGCAGGGAGAGCTCCTGCACAGCCACCAGAATCTCCTGTCGAGCTTCGCCGATGGCGTCCACCACCATGGCTTCCAGATTGTCGCCCTGGCGCTGACGGCCACTGACGGGGCTGCGATAGCCCGCACCCTCGCGATGGTTGAAGGCCACCCGGATGCCAGCGGGCATGGGCAGGGGTCTCTCGGCTCGACCCTCGAGAGTCGCCGCGCTGTGGCCACAGCCTGCGAGCAGGGTGAGGCCGAAAGGAACAAGCAGGGCCACCGGGGGCAGCTGCCAACACACCATCACCGATCAGGAGCGCTGCAGAGAGGATTCCCTCAGCCCGTCAGCCCCCTGGCAGGAGCCAAATCAGTGGTGTTCGGGGTGGGGGGGCATTTCGGAGGTGCGCAACATCGCCACGAACCACAACGAGCCAAGGGCAACGACGGCCAACACCCCTGCAGCGATGCTCACGCGCACCATCAGCAAAGGCACAAGCACGGGCACCAAGAGGGAACCCGCCAGGGGGGTGGCCGCCACGACGGCCTTCAACAACGAGGAGGGGGGGGCAGAGGCGCTGGTCATGGCTTCAGAACCATTCGGAAACGGCTTGGTGGGCTGGATTGCTGTGATCCTCCGGGGTGGAGCGGCGGAATTCGAGGGTGATGCTCCGCTTTTGCTCCCCATCCGCTGCCACCGCCTCGATCGGATACACCTGCTGACCATCCCTGAAGGGCACCTGGATTCGGAACGTGCCATC
>JAYKHK010000014.1:0-3497 GCA_035284785.1 Cyanobacteriota bacterium
CGGTTTTCGAGAAGCTTGAGCAGGTTGGTTCCGGTGGAACCCTCCTGGGCGCGGGCTTTCTTCACGTAGCGCACCAGCTGACGTTCAGAAATGCCGTAGTTGAAGCGAAGCTTTTGTTTCTCTTCGAGACGGATCGCGTATTCAGAGCGCTTGCGACGGGCTTGGCCGTGCTGACCGGGGGGGTAAGACCGCTTGGCGGACTTACGGGTGAGACCGGGAAGGTCTCCCAAGCGCCGCGTGATCCTCAAACGAGGGCCGCGGTAACGAGACATGGAAGGACAATGGCAAGAGAATGGGCACCGTTGCCGGAATTCCACGGGGTGAACCAGGGAATCAAGCCAGCGGTGGGCACTGGGGAGGCAAGCTGGGAAGGACACCGGAAGGAGCCATCCCTCAACCGCCACATGGAGCGCCAACGAACAATTCTAGAGGGCAGCCTGGCCGCAGCCCTGCTGGCCCTCATTGCGATCTATCGCCAGTGGCTCTCGCCCTTGCTGGGGCCCCGCTGTCGTTTTGTGCCGAGCTGCAGCGCCTACGCCACGGAAGCGATTCAGCGCCATGGACCCTGGAGAGGGAGCTGGCTGAGCCTGCGTCGACTGAGCCGCTGCCATCCCTTCACTCCCTGCGGCTGTGATCCGGTGCCCGATTGATGAGCCTGCTGATCCTTTACAGCCGCCAGGGCTGCTGCCTCTGCGAGGGACTGGAGGAACGGCTGCGCCAGATCCTCCCTTCCGGGGCCCTGCAGGTGGTGGATGTGGACGGAGACCCTGCGCTGCAGGCGCGTTATGGCCTTTCCGTGCCCGTGCTGGCGAGAGCGATGTCGGAAGAGGGTGGCTCCAAGCTCTGCGAGCTCCCTCCGGTCCCCCCCAGGCTCCAGGGAGAGAGACTCCTGGCCTGGCTGGAGCGCTACCCCAGCCCCTGATCGCAGGAGCCACTCCCACCGGTTTCACCCTCAGAAAGAAGGGGGGCGAAGGGTCATGCCAGGGTGAGGCCGTTTGAGACCCAACGGCCGCCACCGCCCAGCTCACCCCATGACCCAACTGCTCCATTCCCTGCTTGGCCAGGTGGGCCTTCCCGTTCCTTCCACCCTGGTGAATGCGGAGCTTCAGAGCATCAGCTGCGATTCCAGGCGCATCAGTGCGGGCACTCTCTTTCTGGGTTTGCCCGGCACCAATGTGGATGGGGGCCAGTTTTGGAGACAGGTGTTGGCCGACGGGGCCGCGGCGGCCGTCATCAGCCAAACGGCTGCGCTCGCCGACCCCCCAACCACTGCGGATCCTGTGGTGGTGGTCCCGGATCCAGCGGCCCTATGGGTGGGTGAGCTGGCAGCGGCCTTTTGGCAGTCCCCCAGTCAACGCCTGCGTTTGATTGGCGTGACCGGCACCAACGGCAAAACCACCACCACCCATCTGATCGAGCACCTCGCAGCCAAGACGGGGCGTCCTGCCGCCTTGTTTGGCACCCTGGTCAATCGCTGGCCAGGGCACAGCGTCACAGCTCAACACACCACAGCGTTCGCCGACCTGCTGCAAAGTCAGCTTTCCCAGGCGGTGGAAGCCGGCGCCCATCTTGCCGCCATGGAAGTGAGCTCCCATGCGCTGGACCAGCAGCGGGTGGCTGGCTGTCGTTTTTCCGGGGCTGTGTTCACCAACCTGACGCAGGACCACCTCGACTACCACCCCTCCATGGAGGCTTACTTCGAGGCGAAGTCCACGCTCTTCACGTCCCCTCTGCTGCAAGGGGGAGCCGTGGTGAATGTGGATGATGCTTGGGGCGCCCTGCTGGCCGAGCGTCTCCTGGCACAGGGCACCACATGCTGGCGCAGTTCCCTGGCGCATCTGGATGGGGAATTGGGCATCAGCGATCTGCAGATGGCGGCCGATGGCGTGAGAGGAGTGCTGCACACTCCGCAGGGAAGTGGGCCATTCGTTTCACCGCTGGTGGGTCGCTTCAACCTGATGAATCTGCTTCAGGCCGTTGGCATCCTTCAACTGCAAGGCATTCCCCTGCCTCAGTTGCTGGAAGCCATTCCAAGCTTCCGGGGTGTGCCTGGGCGAATGGAGAGAGTGCGCACAGCATCGGCCGTGCCCTGCCCTGCCGTTTTGGTGGATTACGCCCACACCCCGGATGGCTTGGAGAATGCCCTGTTGGCTTGTCGTCCCTTCACCAGCGGTCGTTTGATTTGCGTGTTTGGTTGTGGCGGAGATCGGGATCGCAGCAAACGTCCGCAGATGGGGGCAATTGCTGCGCGCCTGGCCGATTCTGTCGTGGTGACTTCTGACAACCCTCGAACGGAAGATCCGGCCCGCATCCTTGAGGATGTTCTGACGGGCATTCCAGCCGACACCAGCGTGGTTGTGGAAGCGGACCGGGCCACGGCGATTGCCAACGCCATCGCCGCTGCTGGTGAGGATGACCTCGTGCTCATTGCAGGCAAGGGACACGAGGATTACCAAATTCTTGGTACGGGCAAGATTCACTTTGATGATCGCGAGGAAGCGGAAAAGGCCCTGCGCCTTCGCTGCGGCTAAGTCGTTTTCTTTTTTCGGGCCCAGCAGGGCTGAGCCACAAAAAAAGGAGTCAGCGATGGGTCGCTGACTCCAGGATGGCTAGAACGCTAAAGAGCTGAGGCTTTTAAAGCTTTGATGGCGTTGGGACTTCAACTCAGGAGAAACGAACCACGTTGCGGTCGTAGCGAGTTTCCGCGTCGCGCACCCAGCCACCATTGGTGACTTCAAGCCATTCGACGTTGGAGGAATCGCGACGACGCACACCGGTCAGTTGGAAGGTGTCGCCATTGCGGATTTGACGCAGCACACGGGAGCCGAGATCGGCGTGCTCGCGCACTTCGAGCAGACCATCGCGGGCAGCGGCTTCTGCGGCGTAGTAGGTGCGAACACCCGTGCCGCCAGTGGTGGTGCCGGTGGTGGCGTAGGCGTGGCCGGTGGGCTCATCGCGACCGCGGAGCCACAGCCAGGAGCCAAGGCCCAGGGCCAAGGGCAGGAGCAACCACCAGGCTCTGCCCTGATTCACGGGAGTGCCCGGATCAGCCACAGGCGCTGCAGTCTCAACGGGAGCTGCTGCAGGCGCTTCAGCCTTGGGGGTGGCGAAGGCGCCACCTACACCCTGGCTGACGCTGTAGGGGCAGGTGAGACGCGCGGTGTTGACACCATCTTTGGTGAGATCAAACACCACTTCCACCTTGTCGGCGTTGATGGCTTTGGTGGAGATCACCTTGGCCAGATCGGCGCGCCAGCCCTGGGCCGTGGCGCTTTCAAGACAGGCGGCTTCAGCGGTTTTGATCAGCTCTTCGGTGCTTGCGGCAAGGGCGTTGCTGCCAACAGCGAAGAGGCCGATGGAGGCGGCTGAGGCAATCAGCAGCCTTGGAAAGACGCGGGGGGAGGTAGCAATCATGCCTCTAGACGACTAAAGGAAACGGTTAGGAGGGGGAAAGAATCTTGAGCAAATGTTGAGCACCCTGGCGAAATTCACCGGGG
>JAYKHK010000015.1:0-20433 GCA_035284785.1 Cyanobacteriota bacterium
CAAAGCCCCAGTAGGGATCGAGCAGCTCCCGCACAGAGGCGGCGGCGGCAGGTTCGGGCAGCCTGAGGCGGCTGGCGAGTTCCGCGCTGAGCCGTTGCCGCTCGGCCCACTCGGCAGCCTCCTCCTCGGCTTTGGCTGCCCGCAAGGTGGAGAGATCCTGCTCGGCCTCCACCGCAAGCCAGTGGAGGCGCAGGCCAAGGGCCACGCCGTAGCCCAAATGGGTGCCGAAGGCATTGCTCACCAAGCCATCGCTGAGCTCGAGCAGCGTCCGCATGGCATCCAGAAACCAGGGGTTGGAGCGGTGGCCATTGCAGGCCACGATCCAGGCGGGGGGCAACCCCTCCAGTTGGGGATCCTTCCAATGCCGCAGCCAGATCACTGAGCCGTATCCCCCGGCATCGGCGATGGCGGCGATGGCCTCGATGCAGGCCGGCAGATCCATCTTGCGCTCCACCTGGTCCCAACTGTGGGCGAGCACCACAAGCAAGGTGGGGCCCAGCTGCTCTCGCAAGCTCTGGATCTCGGGGGGCGTGAGCAGGGGCCGGGCGTACGCCACCCAGGGGCCGATCGGCACGGCCGGCAGAGCAAAGCGTTCCTGCAACCAGGCCGCCCGGCGTTCTCCCATGCAGAGGTAGCCGCGGCTCCAGCGGCGGGGACTTTCAAACGTGGCCGTGCGGCTCACCTTGAGGCCGTGCTCCAGCAACCAGGGCAGGGGCGCTCCGATCAGGGGGAGGCCGGCATGGCGCTTGAGCTGCACGTCATGGCCGTAGTGATGGGAGGAGTTTTCCAACTCCCGCTGGGCCGGGCTGAAAAAGGGCTTGCGACCAGCCGCCGGCTGGAATTCCCCCCGATCCCAAAGGTCGCCGCTCACCTCGGGGGCGAAGGGCCGCGCGGCGAAGGCTTGATGCACCAGCCCCCGGTAGGCGGCGAGCGCCTGCCATTGATCCCGATCCAGGGCGGCCAGGCGGCTCAGGGGTCCGCGGCTGGCGGAGCGCAGGGCCCGCCTCAGGCGGGCTTGCAGCAGGGTGGCCAATCGGCGCGGCGCCTCAGCCATTGCGGTCTCGCCAGCCCTGGCGCGTCAGGGGCGCCCAGTCGCCCCGGGCCCGCAGGATCTCCTCCGCCAGGCGGCGCACCGCCCCGTGCCCCCCATCGCGATCCAGCACCCAATCGGCCCGCCGGCGCAGGGGCGCCGCCGCATCGGCGGTGCACACCAGCAACCCGGTGGCGGGGCGCACGGCCAAATCGTTGAGATCGTCGCCCACGAAGGCGCTCTGCTCCCGCGACACCGCCAATCGGGCCTGCAGCTCAGCGAGGGCGACGGGCTTGTCGCCCACGCCGGTGAGCACATGGCGAATGCCGAGATAGCGGGCCCGCTGCTCCGTGGCCCCGCTCTTGCCGCCGCTCAGCCAAGCCACCTCCACCCCCGCCGCCTGAAGCAGGCGAATCCCCAGGCCGTCGCGCACATCGAACCGCTTGAGCACCTCCCCGGACTCGGTGGTCCACAGCCCGCCGTCGGTGAGCACGCCGTCAACATCCAGCACGAGCAGGCGCAACTCCCGCAAGCGGCGGTGGCAGCGCCAGCGGCCCCGCAGGTGACCCCAACGCCTGGGCAGATGTCCCAGCATGGCGGCCCTCAGATTTGGCTCACGGCTTCCGGCTGGGCCCGCAGGGTGTCGCGCAGGGCCATCAGCTGTGCCAGGAGGGGTTCCAAGCGATGGAGGGGCACCATGTTGGGCCCGTCGCTGAGGGCCCGCTCCGGATCGGGATGGACCTCCATGAACAGGCCATCCACGCCGACGGCCACGGCGGCCCGGGCCAAGGGCGCCACAAACTCCCGTTGGCCACCGGTGCTGGTGCCCCGGCCGCCAGGCTGTTGCACCGAGTGGGTGGCATCGAAGATCACCGGGCAGCCGAGGGCCTTGAGCTGGGGAAGGCTGCGGTAGTCCACCACCAGCGTGTTGTAGCCAAAGCACGTGCCCCGCTCTGTCAGCCACAGCCGCTCCACACCAGCCTGTCTGAGCTTGGCCACCACTTGAGCCATGTCCCATGGGGCGAGGAACTGGCCCTTTTTCACATTGATCACCCGCTCGCTGCCGCGCACGGCGTCGGCGGCGGCCAGGAGCAGATCGGTTTGGCGACAGAGAAACGCGGGGATCTGCAGCACGTCCACCACGGGGGCCACGGCCTCAGCCTGCTCGCAGGCGTGGATGTCGGTGAGCAGGCGCAGGCCATGGCGGCGCTTCACCTCCGCCAGCACCGCCAGGCCCTCCGCCAGGCCAGGCCCGCGGAAGGCGTCGCCCGAGCTGCGGTTGGCTTTGTCGAAACTGGCTTTGAAGATCACCTCCAGCCCCAAACGCTCGGAGAGGCCCTTGAGCTGGGCGGCCACATCGAACACCAGCTCAGGGCTTTCGATCACGCAGGGTCCGGCGATCAGGGTGAAGGGGGGCGAGGGCATGGGCGGCTCGGTGCGGGACGGCGGGGGAGAGAGGGAATGGGACGAGCCCAGCGGGGAGGGCTTGGCGGTGGAGGCTCAGCTGGCGGATCGGGCCTCGAGCGAGGCCAGATCGCGGAACGTTTCGGAGAGATGGCGCAATTCCTCGAAGGTGCCATGGGCTTTGATGCGCCCCCCCTCGAATTCATAGATGCGATCACAGCGCTTCACGGTGCTCAGCCGGTGGGCGATCACCAGGGTGGTGCAGCGCCGACCCACCAGCTCCAGGGCCTCGATCACCTCGTTTTCGGTGCGGTTGTCGAGGGCGCTGGTGGCCTCATCGAGCAGCAGGAAGCGGGCGCGGCGGTAGAACGCCCTGGCCAAGGCGAGCCGCTGACGCTGTCCTCCAGAGAGATGCAGGCCATTTTCGCCAATGGGGGTGTGCAGGCCGTAGGGAAGTTCGCTGACAAACTCATCCAATTGCGCCGCATCGAGGGCCTCCCACACCTCCGCCTGATTGATCTCCTCCTCCGCTTGGCCGAAGGCCACATTCTCCAGAATGCTGGCATCGAGCAGGTTGATGAATTGGGGCACCTGGGCGCAGGAGGCCTGCCAGGCGGGCATGTCCAGCTCGCTGACGGGAATTCCATCGAGCTGGAGGGAACCCCGCTGGGGCTCCAGCAAGCCCAGCAGCAGATGGGCCGTGGTGGTTTTGCCGCCGCCGGTGGTGCCCACCAAGGCGATGCGAGAGCCCACGGGAATGGAGAGCGTGACATCCTGCAGCACCCAATCCTCCGCCTTGGGGTAGCGGTACCAAACGTTTTGCAGGCGGATCGAGCGGTTGGGGAAGATGCCGTCCGGCGAAGGGACGCCAGGCGTGGAGAGGCTGGGGCGGGAGCTGGGCAGATCGAGCAGCTCCAGAATGCTCTCCACCACCGGCAGCCCGCTGCGCAGCTGGGTGAGGGCGGAAAAAAAGTCTTGCAGGGGTGGCGTGAGCCGAAGGGCGGCGACGGCCAGGGTGGCCAGGAAGGGAATGATCTGCAGCACCTGCCGCTGATCGCCGCTGAGCAGGGCGGGCACGGCTCCGACGGCGAAGATGATCGTGATGCCGAAGGGCTCGATCAGCATGCGGGGCACCACGGGCAACAGCTCAGACGCCCAGGCGTAGCGCTTGGATTCCTCACCGGCGCGAAGAAAGGCCTCGCGGAAGTGACGTTCGGAATGGCTGAGGCGAATGTCGCGGATTGAGCTCAGGGTTTCCAGCAGGATGTGAGCGGTGCGGGACTCCAAGCGGATTTTTTGTCGAGACGCGTGGCGCAGGTAGGGAGTGATCAACAAAGAGGCCGCCAAGTAGGTGATCACCAAAGCGAGAATCAACACCGCCGCAAGACCACGCCCCAAATAAAGAATACCGAAAGACAGCATCACAATTGAGAACACACTCCCCACCATCCGCAAAAGCGGATTCACAACAGAATTAGATATTTTTTTGATATGACTCAACACTATTGCCGACAACTTTGCGGTGCTTTTCTGAAGGTGATATTCATAATCTTGAGCCATCACTCGCGAGTGGACCTGATTAGAAATATCAATCCAGATTCGAGCCGTCAGACGCTGCTGAAAAAATTGCAGCATCAATTTGGCCAGAGAGGCAAACCACGCCAAACCGATCAACAATCCCACCAGCCAGAGGCTTTGATTAAACGAATCCCCCCCAAACACCTTGATGCCTGGAAGATGATCTTTCAGGCTGCTACCCACCAGGGAACCGAACAGCCGACTCACCACCCAAACAGTGAGAAGATCCGCAAAGCCAGGCACGATGGAAAACGGCACCAGCAGCAGCAACGACCGCAAACGTTCCGGCGGCAGATAACCGAGTAGTCTCTTCAAATGGCTCAGAGTGTTGCTGTGCAGCCATGGCTGCTGACGTCTGGCCAACGCTCGACTCGCTCACCCTTTTGCGCACGCTATGCGAGCGCTCATCCCGTCGCCCTTCGCGAGAGCCACCCCTGCAATCGCCCCAACCGCTGCCCCCAGCGCAGGCGCCAGGGCGGCAGGGCGCGCAGCGGCGGCTCCCCCCGCTGGAGGCAGCGATCCCAATGGAGATCGATCGCCTCCAGCGCCCGGCGCCAGCGCTCCAGGAGCACAGGTTCGGAGCATTCGCGCAACAGCCGCTCCAGCGCCTGGGGATCGCTCTGCCAGGCGGGGGGAGCCGCCACGGCGGCCGCGATGCGCTCCACATCGGCGGCGAGGGTGCCGTGGCCGATCTGGTGGCCGAGCACCCCTGGATCCAGGCTGTCGGCGAGGGCATGGTTGAGGCTGCTGAACACGACGCAGCCGCAGGCCAGGGCCTCGATGGGCGGCAGGCCGAACCCCTCGCTCACGCCGCGGCCGCGCCAGTAATCGGCGGAGTCGTAAAGCACCACGCTGGCGCTGTTGAAGAGATCGACCAGATCGTCCACCCAGCCGCTCTGGATCTCCACCCGCAGGCCCGCCCGCCGCAAGGCGGGCACCAGCTCCTCCAACACATAGCGGCTGTTTTTGCGCTGCTGCACGAGCACATCAATCGGCCGCCGCGCTGCCAAGCCTGGCGAGGGTCCGGGGGATGGGGGGCGAGCGCCGCGCTCCAGCCACTTCGGCTGAAGGGCGTTGGGCACCAGGAAGAGGGGATGGCGAGAGGCTTTTTCGCCCCAGTAGGCGAGGGTGTTGCGGCTCACCGCCAGCACGGGCACACCCGCTGGCAGGGAAAAGCCATAGCCACTGCTGTGGGCGTGATAGGCCACGGGCCGCCCCTGCAGCCGCCGCAGGAGAGCTGGCACATCAAAGCCCCAGCTCACCACCCACAGGGCCGTGCCCGGGGCTGGCTCCTGCCGCAGCAGGTCGCCCAGGAAGGGATGGTCCGGTTCCCGTTGCCGGTAGGTCACCAGCTGGGTGGGGCGCAGGGAGGCCACCAAGCCGGCGGTTTGCATTTCCACCAAAAGCCCACCGCAGCGAAACTTGCCGGTGGTGCCAGGCACAAGAAAGCGAACGGGGCTCAGGCGCGGAACGCTCAGGGGGGAAAACGCCGGCGGGCGTGGCGGAAACCGCTGAGTCTGGCTCAGAAGTGGACGAGGGCCACCTCAGGCCACCACGGCTTCCGTGCTGCCAGTCCGCTGCCGACGGGTGAGGAATCCGAAAAGCACCTTGCCGATCGCCGCCACGAGATTGCCCTCCAGTTCCTGGAACATCTTCATGTTGCAGTGGAAGGCTTGGTTGGCCTCAGCCACGATGCGATCGGCCGAGGCCTGATCAATCGGCAGCTGATCGAGAATCTCTCGATAGTTGGCCTTGAAGGCCTTCTCATCATCGATGGCGGCAAATTCGTAGAACCGCAGCCCATCGTGCTCGCCAAGATTCATCGCTTTGCGAGCAATCGTTTTCAGCACCTGTCCACCGGAGAGATCGCCGATGTAGCGGGTGTAGTGGTGACCCACCAGCAGCTCGGGCGCCTCCCGAGCCACCTCGCGGATGCGGGCCACATAGGCCTGGGCTCCGGGGGTGGGCTTGGCCTGCTGGCGCCAATCCGAGCCGTAGTAGTAGGCCAGATCTTGCTCCAGGGCCTCGCGACGATTGAGCTGGGGGAAGGCGATCGGCCCCACCACGGGATGGTCGCCCAAGCGACCGATCTCCTCCTCCATCGCGCTGTAGACATGCCAAAGGTCGGCCACGAGGGTGCGATAGCTGGACTTATCCACCACTCCCTTGAGGAAGCAACTCACAAAACCGGTGTTTTCGGCCATCGTGTGCGCTTTCTTCGTTCCCTCACGCAGTTGGGAAGCCAGGGCGACAGGCATTGGTCCAGCAGGGCAACAATCGGTCCGACAACCGTAGTGGCCTCTCCCTTGCCACCCCCTAAAGGTTGCGAAGGATTACGGACTCAGGCCGCCTGCTCGCCCCCCTCATCGCCCCGAGCCTGACCGTCAAAGAGGGCGAACAGATCGCGGCAAAGCTGCTGAAGGTTGGCCACCACAGCCGGCGAGGGCAGGTGGCTGCCCGAGGCGCTCCAATCCCCCACGGTGGCCAGCCGCCAGCGCTCCGACTCGTAGGTGAGCCCGCGCAACAACACCCCAAGCAGCCGAGGGCGAGCGCCCTGGGCGCCGCGAGGCGGGTGCTCCAGCCTCAGTTGCACCAGCAAGGAGCGGCATTCCAGGCGAGGGCTCCAGCCGGGGAAATGGAAGGAAAGATCGAGGCTCTCCTGTTCCGCGAAGTGCCGGGTGAGGGGATCATCCCGCCAGGGGGTGAGGTTGGCGCGGGCATCGGGGAAGGCGCCACGAAAAAGGCTCACCACCGAAGCGATGGCCTGCGCCAATTCCACACTCCGCGCCTGTTCGGATGCGTTCATCAGCCCATCCTGCAGAGTCTGTTTCGCTTTCGCTCAGCAGGTGTGGGCTCGCCCACGAGCCAGGAGCACACAGGGTGCCCCTGGCGCTGATCCGGGCAAACCTTCCGCCCTCCCTTGCAGGCATAGTCTCCCTGAGATCGTCCTTGAGCCGCATGGCCACCTACGAGAAGCTCACTCCCCCCACCAGCGGCACGAGCATCCGCTTTGAAGCGGGACAGCCCATCGTTCCAGACGATCCGATCATTCCCTTCATCCGCGGCGATGGCACCGGTGTGGACATCTGGCCGGCCACCCAGCGGGTGCTCGATGCGGCAGTTGCCAAGGCCTACGGCGGCCGGCGTCGGATCGCCTGGTTCAAGGTGTACGCCGGCGATGAAGCCTGCGAGCTCTACGGCACCTATCAATACCTGCCGGAGGACACCCTCACCGCGATCCGCACCTACGGCGTGGCGATCAAAGGGCCCCTCACCACACCGATTGGCGGAGGAATCCGTTCGCTCAATGTGGCGCTGCGACAAATCTTCGATCTCTACTGCTGCGTGCGGCCCTGCCGGTACTACGAAGGCACTCCCAGCCCCCACAAGCGGCCCCAGGATTTGGATGTAATTGTCTATCGGGAAAACACCGAAGATATTTACATGGGTATCGAGTGGGCGGCCGATGATCCCGTCTGCATCGAGCTGATTCACCACCTCAACGAGGTGGTGATCCCGGCGAACGGCAAGCTTGGCAAGCGTCGCATTCCTGATGGGGCCGGAATCGGCATCAAACCGGTGAGCAAATTTGGCAGCCAGCGGCACATCCGCAAGGCCATCCAACATGCCCTGCGTTTGGAGGGAGACAAGCGCCACGTCACCCTGGTGCACAAGGGCAACATCATGAAGTTCACCGAGGGGGCATTTCGCGACTGGGGCTATGAGCTGGCCACCAGCGAGTTCCGCGATGTGTGCATCACCGAAAGGGAGAGCTGGATCCTCGACAACGTGACCGCTGATCCCAGCCTGAGCCTGGAAGGCAATGCCCGCCTGATCGAGCCGGGCTACGACGCCCTCACCCCCGAGAAGCAAGCCGCCATCTGCAACGAAGTGAAAGACGTGCTCGATGCCATCGGCACCAGCCACGGGGAGGGCCGCTGGAAGCAGATGGTGATGGTCGACGACCGCATTGCCGACAGCATCTTTCAGCAAATCCAGACCCGTCCTCAGGAATACTCGGTGCTCGCCACCCTCAACCTCAACGGCGATTACGTCAGCGATGCCGCCGCGGCCGTGGTGGGGGGATTGGGCATGGCGCCGGGGGCGAACATTGGCGATACGGCGGCCATCTTCGAGGCCACCCATGGCACGGCCCCCAAGCACGCGGGGCTGGATCGGATCAACCCGGGGTCGGTGATTCTCTCTGGCGTGATGATGCTCGAGTACATGGGCTGGCAGGAGGCCGCCGATCTGATCACCTCCGGTTTGAGCGCGGCGATCGCCAACAAGGAGGTCACCTACGACCTGGCCCGGCTGATGGAGCCGCGGGTGGAACCGGTGAGTTGCTCGGGCTTCGCCGAGGCTGTCGTGCGCCACTTCGGCGGCTAATCCCTCGGGCGTGGAGCATCGAGAGGAAGCGCCCCAGGGGCCAGCGCAGGCCGAGGCCCCCCCAGGCCAACTCCTCAACATCCTGGGGCTGAGCTTCGGCCTGGCCGGTGCCATCGGCGCCACGATCGGAGCTGGGATCTTGCGCACCCCGGGCATCGTGGCCGCCCAGCTGCCAAACCCCCTTTGGCTTTTGGGCGCCTGGCTGCTGGGCGGGATGTTCGCCCTGATGGGGGCGTTGTGCGTCGCTGAACTCGCCACCAGCCTGCCTCGGGCGGGTGGCTGGTACGTCTTCGCCAAGGCAGCCTTCGGCCCCCGGGCGGGATGGCTCGTCGGGTGGACCGACTGGCTCGCCCACTGCATTGGCCTGGCCTGGGAGGCCACCACGGTGGGGGAGGTGGCCGCCGAGCTGCTGCCCAACCAGCTGGTCGCTCCCGCGCTCACCGAGAGGCTGCTGGCCCTGTTCAGCCTGGCGGTGTTCCTGGCTCTCCAGCTGTTTGGCTTGCGGGTGGCCAGTGCCAGTCAAGACCTGCTGAGCCTCCTGAAAGCCCTGGTGTTTTTGGCCCTGGTGATCGCCTGCTTCCTGCTGCCCCCACCCGCTGCGGAAGCCAGCGTTGCCCCGGTGCGGTTCTGGCTGCAGGCTCAGAGCTGGCCGGGGCCGTCTGTTCCCTGGAGCACCCTGCTCTGGCCAGCGGTGCTCGCCCTCCAGGCCGTCATCACCACCTTTGACGGCTGGGTGAGTCCGGTGTATTTCGCCGAGGAATTCAAGGACCCAGCGCGGGATCTCCCCCGAGCACTGATCGGTGGCGTGCTCCTGGTGCTCGCTCTGTATCTCCTGATCAATGCAGCCTTGCTGCATGTGCTTCCCCTCGAGGACCTGGCCCGCTCCCCCCTGCCAGCCGCCACGGCGGCCCAGAAGCTGATGGGCCCGCTGGGCCACCAGCTGATCACGGCCGTGGCCCTGGTGGCCCTGCTGGGGCTGATCAACACCGTGGTGATGGCGGCCGCCCGCATCCTCTTCGGCCTGAGCCGCGATGGCCTGTTCCCGAGCTGGGGAGCAACCGTGAGCGCGGCTGGCACGCCAACGGCGGCCCTGCTGTTCACCGCGGGGGTGGCAGCCCTGTTGGTGGTGGGCGGCTCCTTCCAGCGGCTGCTTGGACTGGGGGCTGTGCTGTATGTCTGCCTGCCTCTCACGGGCGTGGCCGCTCTCTTCCGTTTGCGCGCGCAGCCAACCGAGCTCACGCAGCCGAGGACATTTCGCGCCTGGGCCTTTCCCCTGCCGCCCCTGCTCGTGGCTGCCGTGTCTCTGGCCTTCCTGGCGGGCGAAGTGGTCACCCGCCCGCTCGATTGCTTGCTGGCTCTGATGATGGTGGCCACCGGCATCCCCTTCCTCTGGCGCCAGGCCAAGGCCGCCAGTCCCACCGACGCCTAGAAGCGAACCGCCAGGAGCACCAAGACGCGCTTGTCCCCTTAAGATCGCCTCACTTTGGCCGGATCCGGTGACCAACCTGCGAGTGCTCGTGGTGGGCGCAGGCTTTGCCGGAGCAGTGGTGGCCCGGGAATGCGCCGAAGCCGGCCACGCGGTGCATGTGATCGACCGGCGGCCCCACATCGGAGGCAACGCCCACGATGTGATCAACAGCCACGGGGAGCGCATCCATCTGTATGGCCCCCATCTCCTGCATGGCGAAAAGGATTCGGTGGCAATCCGATGGCTGAGCCGGTTCACCGAGTGGCTGCCCTACGAGCATCGCGTGCGTGCCCTGCTGGCCGATGGACGCACCACCCCCTTGCCGGTGAATCGCACCACCCTGGAGGATGTGTTCGGCAGGGAGCTGGCGACTGAGGATGACGCCCGCAGCCTTTTGGCGGGCCAGGTGTCCTCCCTGAAACCCACCAACACCGATGAGGTGTTTTTGGCCAACGTGGGTCCCCAACTGGCTGATCTCTTCTTCCGCCCCTACACCCGCAAGATGTGGGGGGTGTGCCCCACCCAACTGGAGGCGGCGGTGGGAGCGAGGCTGCCGGTGCGCTTCAACCGCGACGATCGCTATTTCACCGACAGCTTCCAAGCGATGCCCAAAGATGGCTTCACCGCCATGTTCGAGCGCATTCTCGACCATCCCCGCATCGAACTCAGCCTCGGGGAAGCCTATGGACCGGAGCATGACAAGCATGCCGACCATGTGTTTTTGAGCCTGCCGATCGACGAGTATTTCCACTTCCGTTTTGGCCGGCTTCCCTACCGCTCCATCCGCTTCGAATCGGATCAGGTGGCCACCGAGCAGAGCGCCACGGTGATCAACTACACCGACACCGACATCTACACGCGCTGCACCCAGTGGGATCTGATTCCCAACTCAGGCCGGCGCAGTGATGGCCAGCACACGATCACACGGGAGATTCCCTGTGATGCGACCGACAACAACAACGAGTGTTACTACCCGGTGCGCAACAAGGACAGCCTGGCGCTCTACGAGCGCTATCACGCCCTGGCCGAGCAGGAACCTCACAAAACCTTCATCGGCCGCTGCGGCCTGTTCCGTTACATCGACATGGTGCCCTGCGTCACCATTCATTTGCAGCTCGTCAGCCGCTTCCTGGCCGGTGAGCCCCTCCCCCAGGCCGCTTGACGGACATGACCATCACCCCGGCCCCTGCCGCTCCCGTCACCATCCCCCCGCGGGCCCTGGCCTCCGCCACCGATCCCTGCGTGCATTGCGGCTTCTGTCTGCCCACTTGCGCCAGCTACCGGGTGCTCGGCACCGAGATGGATTCCCCCCGCGGCCGCATCCACACCCTCAAGGCCCTGGCGGCGGGTGAACTCGAGCTCGATGCCACCGTGGCCTCCCATTTCGACAGCTGCCTCGGCTGCTTGGCCTGCGTCAGCGCCTGCCCCTCGGGCGTGCGCTACGACACCCTGATCGAAGCCACCCGGCCCAAGCTCAACGCCCCCGAGCTGCGCAGCCCAGCCCAGCGGGCCTTCCGCCAGGTGTTGTTTGCCCTGCTTCCCTATCCGCAACGGCTGCGGGCCTTGCTGCAGCCCCTGCGGGCCTACGCCGGAACCCCCCTGCAAGCCTTCGTGCGGCGCTCGGGCCTGACCCGTCTGTTGGGTGCCCAGATCGCTGCGATGGAGCAGCTCCTGCCCCCCTTGTCGCCGGAAGCCTTCCGCGATGCCCTGCCGGTGGTGGTGCCCGCCCAGGGGGAGCGGCGGTATCGGGTGGGACTGCTCCTGGGCTGCGTGCAGCGGTTGTTTGACCCGGCAGTGAGCCAGGCGGCGATCCAGGTGCTCAGCGCCAATGGCATCGAGGTGGTCATCCCCCCCGATCAGGGCTGCTGCGGCGCCGTCACCCACCACCAAGGGGAAGAGGAGCAGACGCGCGCCCTGGCGCGAGCCCTGATGGCCAGCTTTGAGGCGGTGGTCGCCCCGGGCGGGGCCGCCGGGCCGGAGCCGCTCGATGCCGTGCTGGTGAGCGCCTCAGGCTGCGGCCACACCCTCAAGGCCTACGGACGGCTGATGGACGGAGAAGGGACGGATGGCCCCGCCGGGGCCTTTGCCGGGCGGGTGGCCGACATCCAGGAGTTCCTGGTTCGGGTGGGCCTCAGCGACGCCTTCCAAGGGCGCCTCCAGCCCCTGAGGCATGCCGATGGCACAGCCGCCACAGCGGAGCGCCCCCTGAAACTGGCCTATCACGATGCCTGCCACATGCTGCATGGGCAGGGGCTCGGCGAGCAGCCGAGGGCCCTCCTGCGCCGCATCCCCCACGTGCAAGTGCTGGAGGCCAGTGAAGCGGGAGTGTGTTGCGGCAGCGCGGGGATCTACAACCTGGTGCAGCCCGACGAAGCGGAGGCCCTGGGCCGCCTCAAGGCCAACGATCTGGAAGCCACCGGGGCGGAGCTGGCCGTCAGCGCCAACATCGGTTGCACCTTGCAAATCCGCCGCCACCTGCGCGACAGCGACCAACCCATGGAGGTGGTCCATCCCGTGCAACTTTTGGAGCGCAGCTGGCGCGGGTCTGCCGAACCCCAGGGCTGACCGCTCACGCCTGTTCGGCTTGGTCTGGTGGCGCTGGGCAGGGCGAAGCAGCCTCCATCCACTGCCAGGCGTGAAGCAGGGTGTCTGGCTCCCCCAGATTCCCCGGGAAGGTGAGGATCGGCAGTTGCTCCACCCCTTCGGGCAGCCCTGCCTCGGCGCTCGCCGCGGCAGGCAGCACCACGGAAAGCCCAGCAAACAGCTGCCCTTGCAAATCCACGGCCCCAAGCCTGAATCCCTCGGCCAGGAGCGTGTGGCTGGTGATGCCCCCCTTGGCAATCACATACCCGAGGCAGGGCGCCAACCGGGCGACCACCCGGGCCATGGCGCCCGCCAAGGCAAGGCCAAGGGCCCGCCGCTCCCCACCGTGACGGCAGGTCAACTCCCCCCGGCTCGTGAAGAACACGGCGGTGCGACCGGCCGCGATCGCCTCCTGCAGCTCCCTGGTCCAGGCCTCCTCCAGGGAAGCCAGCAACCGATCAGGCAACGGCCCTTCCAAGATCCGGTGCACCTTGGCCACCGCCAGTTCCACCCCCCGGCAGGCGGATTCCGCCAGCAGACGCTCCAGCTGGGCATCCGCCAGTGGCACGTGGGAGCCCACCAGCACCAAGCCAGGCAGGGGCACGCCGACCGGATCGCGGCGGCGCAGGGCCGCCAAATCAGCGGCTGCCAGCGGCTGGGGCGGCAGGGGGGCCAAGCCATTGAGCAGGCTCGCGGCGGATTGAAACAGAAACCGCCGCGGGCGCGATCCCGCAGCAAGGGGCTGGGGCGCCGCCAGCTCGCGCACCAGGGCGCCGAAGAGCGCCAGGTGGCCGGGCCGCTCCGCATCCACCACCACCAGCTGGTTGCCTGAGAGGGCCGCCAAGCGCTGAAGTAGCGCCCGGCGGGCCGACTCCTGGCTTGCCGCAGCCTCCAGCTCTCGCCAGCTGATCTGGTCCACCGCGGCGGCGGGGATGCGGCCCCCGGTCTTCTCCTCCACCCAGAGGCGCAACTCGCTGGTGTGGTAGGCGAAGAGCCCATCGCGGGCAAAGGGCGTCTCGTGCACAGGCTGCCCGCCGAGCCGATGCACCCCATCCACCGTGGTGCGCCCGCCTTCCAGGAACGCCGGCGCCAGGAAGGTGGCGTCGAAGGGGCCCAGCTCTTCCGCCAGGGCCTCCACCTCCAGGGGGAAATGGCCCCGCAGGGTGGAATCGCCACGACTCACCAGCAGGGCGCCGTCGATCAGCCCCGCCGAGCGGGCCGCCGCCAGGGCGCCCTCCAAGTTGCGACAGATCTCCCGCACCCGCTGGGCTGCTTCGGCCGGGGGCAGAGCGCGGCTGTTGGCCAGCAGGAAGAGGAAGGGGGATGGCTGCGCCAGAGCGGCCGCTAGCGCGGCCTGATCCCAGCGCAGCAGGAGGGGACAGCCATGGAGGGTCTGGGAGCCGGTTGGATCGTCATCGATCACCACAACCTTCAGGCGTTTGTCCGGCAAAGCTGGAGATGGCTGGCGGTTTGCGGCCTCTTCGTGGAAACTGCCTTCAGCCAAGCTGCCTCCCCATGAAGTCAAGGTCGGCCCTGTTTGGGCGGCAAAAGCTGCGAATCATGCCGATGGGAGACTCCATCACCGTCGGGCAGGGGGTGTCTGGAGGGTATCGCCGGCCCCTGTTTGACGCGCTCACAGGGCTGGGGTACGACGTTGATTTTGTCGGTTCCAAGCGGCAGAGCGGGGATTCCTCCCGCGATCCCGATCACTGGGGCATCAGTGGGGTGGGCATCGCCGCCACCGATGCGCTGATCGGCAACCGCAGCTATGTCTCCTTGCAGGCCAACGAGGGCCCCGGCGGGGCGGTGCGGGAGGGCTTGCTCTCCGAGATCCCCGAGGCCATCTCCCCCAAGTATTTTTCGAAGGACTCCGACACCACCAATGTGCTGCTGTTGATGGTGGGCACCAATGACGTGGTGCACCAGGTGGTGGAGCGGAAGGGGGGAGCCAAGCCAGCCGGCGACAAGGGGAATGACGGGCGAGGCGAGCAGCAGAACCGCATTGCCCAATCCGCCACGGATCGGCTGAAGGGGCTGCTGAAGCAAGTGGATGAGACCGCCCAGGCCGCTGCCCTGAAACTGAAGGTGATCGTGGGCACCCTGCCCAACTTCACAAACGCCTGGAACAAGCCAACGCTGAAGGATCCCTTGAGCCTGGAGATGCTCCAGCAGTTGCAGACGTTCAACGCCAACATCCTCGCTCTGCCCGCCCAGCAGGCCTACTCCAACATCCACGTCAGCAGCGTCGATCAACAGGCAGCGGTGGGTCTCAACCTGGGCGATGGGCTCCATCCCAATGCGAAGGGCTACCAGGCCATGGCCCAAACCTGGCTTGGGGGCATTCAGCAGGTCCTGGCTTGATGCGCCCCTCCCCCGACGAGCTTCAGGAGTTGGTGCGACACCTGCACCGCGAAGCCACGCCCTGGGTGCCCACGGGGCTGGGCAGTCGGCTCGCCTGGGGCCCGCCACTGCGGGAGCCCTGCCAAACCCTCAGCGTGGCCGGGCTGGGCCGGATCCTGGAGCACAATCCAGGCGACTTCACCATCACGGTGCAAGCGGGCGCTCCCCTGTTGGAGGTGCAAGAGGCGTTGAAGGCCCACGGGCAATGGTTGGCGGTGGATCCCCCTTGGGGAACCCACCCTTTGGCCGACCCCGCCGGACCACGAGGTGGCGGCAGCATCGGTGGCCTGGTGGCTCGGGGGCAGGCGGGAGGCTACCGCCAGCGCTACATGGGCCTGCGCGACCAGTTGATCGGCGTGGCGCTGCTGCGCGCCGATGGCACCGCCGCCAAGGCCGGTGGAAGGGTGGTGAAAAACGTGGCGGGCTACGACCTGATGCGGCTGCTCGCGGGCAGCTGGGGATCCCTCGCTCTGATCACTGAGCTCTCCCTGCGCACCATGCCCCTGCCCCCCCACCGGGCGGGCCTGCTGCTGCAGGGGACTCTGGAGTCCCTGGCCGAGCTGAGCCGTGAGCTGCTGAGCTCCACCCTCAGCCCTGAGCGGCTCGATTGGTGGAGCGCCCCGCTGGCCAAAGCCGCCGGCCTGGAAGCCGCGCCCGCCCTGCTGATTGCCCTGGCGAGCGTGGAGGGCCAATGCCTGCAGGAGCTCATCCGCGCGGTGGAGGGCCTCACTGCCCTGGGCAGCCAGCGGCTCAGCCCCCAGGAAGTGGACGCCTTGCTGCAGGAGGCGCGCGGCGGGGATCTCACTGCCCCGCCGCCCACCTGGCTGCTGAGAATCGGCGTGAATCCTGATGCGGTGCCGCTTCTGCTGGAGCACATCGCTGCCGATGGGCTGAAGGTGGAGCTCGGGGCCGGCAGCGGCCTGGGCATGGCCTGGAGTGAGCAGCCGCTGGCGGGGGCCAGGGTGGAGGCGCTGCGGGCCCTGTGCCAGGAGCTGGGGGGACATCTCACCGTGCTGCGCCAGCCGGCGGGGGAGGAGCTGGCCGCCTGGGGGGATGCGCCGGCCAAGCGCCTGATCGAGGCGGTCAAGCAGCAGTTTGATCCGCAAGGCCAGCTGGCTCCGGGCCGCCTGCCCGGGGTGAGGGTTCCAGCTCAGCCCGTGGCGACGCGGTAGGCACAGGCCAGCCGAAGGCTTTCCCCTGGACGAAGCTCCAGGCGGCCATCGCCAGTGAGCAGAGCCCCACGGGGGCCACTCCAGGGTTCAAGGCACACCATCGGGCGTGGGGGGTCGGTCCACACCACAACCCGATCCAGCGGTGGCGTGATGGCCAAGGTCAAGGTGGTGCCGGCCTGTGGATCGCGAAGCGTCACCTCGCCAGCCGTCGACCGGCTGAGCAGATCCACCCCCAACCCGAGGCGTTCCAATTGGGCGGCGGTGGCCCCCTCCGCCTGGCTGAGGTGATCGAAACAGCGCTCCTGCAGCCCCACCAACTCCACAGCCGCCGGATCGCTGACCAGAAAATAAGGGTGGAAACCGAGGCTGAACGGCATGGCCGGGGCATCGGGCGCCCCGGTGTGGCTCACGCAAGCCTCGATGGAGAGGGTGCCGGGGGCAAGGCGCAGCTCCAGCCGCAGGGAGAAGGAGAACGGGAAGGCGAGCCGGGTGGTGGCGTCATCCTCCAGGGTGAGCGCCACCCCCTCACCATCGGCCAGGGGCTCCAGGCTCCAGGGGAGGTCGCGGGCGAAACCGTGCTGGCGAAGGGTGAAATCGCCCTGGGGAAGAGGCAAGCGGTCGTCCGGGAGGTTGCCGCAGATGGGGAAGAGCACGGGAATGCCCCCGCGCACCGAGAGGGCCGGATCGGCGAAGCGCTCCTCATCCAGGTAGAGCCATTCCCGGCCCGCGCAGCGCCAGCCCGTCACCAAGCCGCCACGCTCGGGCACCAGGCGCAGCGCATCGCCGCTGGTGGGGTGAGTGAAGAGCCAATGGGCATAGGGAGCGGCTTCGCGGGTGAGCGTCATGCAGGGCAGGGGGTGGGGAGGCTGAGGGTGTGAAGCCAGTCCAGCAGGGCGGCGTTCACCTGATGGGGCACCTCGTCGTGGGGGCAATGGCCCGCATCCAGCAACACCTCTCGGGTGTGGGGCGGGGCGTGGCGGGCAAAGCTGGCTCGGCGACCTTCCGCATTGATCCAGGGATCCCTCAGACCCCAGAGGAGCAACAGGGGTGCCTCCAGCTGGGCGAAGAGGGCATCGAGGGGCTCACCCCGGGGGATGTCAAACACCGTGCGAAACACCCCGAAGGCTCCTGGATCCCGGGAGGGCCGCAGGATCGCTTCCACCAAGGCGTCATCCACATTGGTTTGATCGATGTAGACCCGCTGCAGCGTGCGCCGCACCGTGGCGGGGCGGCGCAAATTTTCAAACAGCAAGCGTTGCACCACGGGACTGGTGAAAAGGGCCCGACCCACGGTGCGTCGGGCGATGGCGCCCCAGCCGCGGGGCTCGGCCTGCTCCTCGCTGAAGGGGCCGGCAGCGTTGAGCAGCACCACCCCGGCCCCCAGTGGAGGCTCACTGGAACCGCCCTCGGCGTGGCTGAGGGCCGCTCCGGCGGCGAGGGCGGCGTAGCCGCCAAGGGAGTTGCCCACAAGCACGGTGGGCCTGCCGATGCGTTCCCGCACGTAGGCCACCAGCTGATCCCGCCAGAGGGCGCCGCCGTAGGGCAAGCCTTCGGGTTTGGCGCTGCGGCCGAACCCCAACAGGTCGATGGCATGCACCTCATGGCGAACGGCCAGCACGGGGGTGTTGTGGCGCCAGTGGTCGGTGGAGGCGCCGAAGCCGTGCACCAGCAAGAGGGCCGGCCCCTCCGGGTGAACCGGGGTTTGGTGCAGCGTATGGACGGGATGCCCCGCAAACCTCCAGGAGGCTTCACCGGAGGGGTTCAAGGGGGCCATGTCCAGCGCAAAGGGTCGGGCTGATGCTAGGGAGCTGGAGGGAGTCGCTGAATGCTCAGGTGTTCGCCCCCCCACTCCGTGGGGCAGGAATCGGTCGGTACCGCTACGGTCAGTCTGTTAAACCCTGGAGCCAGCGCCAGAAGACGGCAGATATGACGATCCAACAGCCCCGCAACCTCCGTCTTCCCACCCCCGGCTGCTACGCCGATCCCGACCGCAGCGGTTTGCTGGCGGAGGATGTGTTTGACGGGATGACGGAGCATCTTTTCTACACTCTCGGCAAGCTGGCGCCCACCGCAAGCCGCCACGATCTCTACATGGCCCTGAGCTATGCGGTGCGCGATCGGTTGATGACGCGCTACCTGGCGGGCAACGAGGCGATCTCCGCAACCCCCACCCGGGTGGTGGCCTATTTGTCGGCCGAGTTTCTGATCGGGCCCCAGCTGAGCAACAACTTGCTGATGCTTGGCATCCAGGAGGAGGCGGCTGCCGCTCTGAAGCGATTCGGCATCAACAACATCGAGGAAATCCTGGAGGTGGAGGAGGAGCCAGGCCTGGGCAATGGCGGCCTCGGGAGATTGGCAGCTTGCTTCCTGGAATCTCTGGCCACCCTTGAAATCCCTGCCACGGGCTACGGCATCCGCTACGAATTCGGCATTTTCGACCAGCTGATCCGCGATGGCTGGCAGGTGGAGATCACCGACAAATGGCTCAAGGCAGGCTGGCCCTGGGAGATCCCCCATCCAGATCAGGCCTGTTTCGTGGGCTTCGGTGGCCGCACCCAGTCCTACCAGGACGACCACGGCACCTACCGGGTGCGCTGGATTCCTGCCGAGCATGCGATCGGCGTCCCGCATGATGTGCCCGTGCTCGGCTACAGGGTGAACACCTGTGACCGGCTGCGGCTGTGGCGGGCGGATGCCACCGAGTCCTTCGATTTCTATGCCTTCAACATCGGTGATTACTACGGCGCCGTGGAGGAGAAGGTAGCCAGCGAAACCCTCTCGAAGGTGCTCTATCCCAACGACGGCACCGATGAGGGGCGCCGGCTGCGGTTGAAGCAGCAGCATTTTTTTGTCAGCTGCTCCCTGCAAGACATGATTCGCAGCCTCGATATGCGAGGCCTGCCGATCCAGGAGTTTCCAGAGCACTGGGCCATCCAGCTCAACGACACCCACCCGGCGATCGCGGTGGCCGAGCTGATGCGCCTGTTGTTAGACGACAAACACCTCGACTGGGACACCTCCTGGGACATCACCTGCCGCAGCATTTCCTACACCAACCACACCCTCCTGCCCGAAGCCCTGGAGAAGTGGGGATTGGATCTCTTCGGCAACCTGCTGCCGCGCCACCTGGAGCTGATCTACGAAATCAACCGCCGCTTCCTGCAGCAGGTGCGATTGAAGTACCCGGGCAACGAGCAGATCCTGCGCAAGGTCTCGATCATTGATGAGGAGGGAAGCAAGGCGGTGCGCATGGCTCACCTGGCCACGGTGGCCTCCCACCACGTGAATGGCGTGGCCGCCCTGCACAGCGCTCTGGTCAAGAGCGATCTCTTCCCTGAATTCGCGGCGATCTGGCCAGAGAAATTCACCAACGTCACCAATGGCGTGACGCCCAGGCGCTGGGTGGCCCTGGCCAACCCCAAACTGGCGGCCCTGCTCACCGAAGCCGTGGGCGATGGCTGGGTGACAGACCTCGATCGGCTGCGGGCCCTGGAGCCTCTCGCTGAAGACGGGGCCTTTTTGGAGCGCTGGCAGGCCACCAAGCTGGCGGTGAAGCGGGAGCTCACCCACTACATCCACAGCCACACCGGCGTTCTGGTGGATCCAGCCTCACTGTTTGATGTGCAAGTGAAGCGCATCCATGAATACAAACGCCAACACCTCAATGCGCTGCAAGTGGTGGCTCAATACCTGCGCATCAAGAATGGCCAGAGCACCGGAATGGTGCCCCGCACGGTGATCTTTGGAGGCAAGGCGGCGCCGGGCTACGCAATGGCGAAGCTGATCATCCGCTTCATCAACGGCATTGCCGAAACGGTGAACGCCGATCCAGATATGGAGGGTCTGCTGCGGGTGGTGTTCCTGCCGGATTACAACGTGAAGCTTGGCGAGCGGGTCTACCCAGCGGCCGATCTTTCCGAACAGATCTCCACGGCAGGCAAGGAGGCTTCCGGCACGGGCAACATGAAATTCGCCATGAATGGCGCCCTCACCATTGGCACGCTGGATGGGGCCAATGTGGAGATTCGCGAGCAGGTGGGGGCAGAAAACTTCTTCCTGTTTGGCCACACCACCGCCGAAATCGTTGAGCTGGCCAAGGCGGGCTACTGCCCTTGGGAACTGATCCCCGGCCAACCGGAGCTGGCTGAATCGCTTCGGCTGATTGAGCAGGGGCACTTCAGCAATGGCGATCAGGAGCTGTTCCGCCCGCTGCTGCAAAACCTCACCGGCTCAGATCCTTTCTTTGTGCTGGCAGATTTTGCCGATTACCTGCGGGCCCAAGGAGAAGTAAGCCAGGCCTGGGCTGATCCCACCCGTTGGAATCGCATGTCCCTGCTCAATTCCGCCCGCACGGGCTTTTTCTCCTCCGACCGATCGATCCGGCAATACGCCAAAGATATCTGGCGGGC
>JAYKHK010000016.1:0-3947 GCA_035284785.1 Cyanobacteriota bacterium
AAGGAGGTTTTACCGCAACCTGAAGGGCCGACCACCAACAATCTCTGCTGACTATCCACCGTCAGATTGAGATCACGAATCAGCGTGCGCTGACTGCGGGGAGGCACCAGATCGGCATCCTTCACAATGATGGCATCGACAGCCGGTGAGGACGAAGGCGGAGCATCCGCCTTCTGTTCAGAGCTGGAAGCAGCCTCAGAGGCAATGGCATTCACCTTGCCCTGAAACGACTCCAGACGACTAATGGACGCGGAGAACTGGGCCAACTGTTCAATATTATTCACGATGAAACTCACCGAGAAGAACACCTGTGAAAAGGCGATGCCAGCCTGGCCAAAGACACCGAAATCCACCTTCTTTGAGAAGTAGAGAGGTGCGATGACAATCCAGGGAAGGAAACGAGAAAAATAGTCATAGGAGCGCTGAATCACGCTGATCATTGCCTCCCAGACGATCAAACGATCGAAGTTGCTAATCGCCCCTCCCAGCCTTCGCTCCGCCTCTTCCAACTCCACCTGCTCGCCCTGGTAAAAGGCAATGGCTTCAGCATTGTCACGGATGTGCACAAGGCCATAACGGAAATTGGCCTCAAGCTTCAGCTGCAGATTGCGTAGATAGACAAGCCTTCGACCCGCGATCACAATCAAAGTCGTCCCGAGAATGGAATAGCCCAAGAGCACAAGGGCCAGATCCTTACTGATCGTCCAGAGAACAATAATGAAACTGAAAAATGTCAGTAGCGCCTCAAAAACACCTACGGTAAATCCAAGACTCTGGGCAGTAAAACTATCAGTATCCTGGGAAATCCGTTGATCCGGGTTGTCAATCTCCTCGATTGATTCATCATTAGGGTTTAGGACGTAATAGGCTCGATCCGAAAGATAATGATTCATCAACCGGCCGGTCAGCCACTGCCGCCAGAGCACACCCAGCTTCGGCACCAAATAACTCTGGATTGCACGAATAGGCAGCGCCAGAACCAAGCAAAAAGCATAGATCGCAACAATCTTCCAGAATTCGTCTTGTTTATAAGCAACTAGAGCATTATCGATGTTACGGGCAATAAAACTGATGCCCACGTTGATGCCATTGATCACCAGGATCAACAGAATGATCGCGCCAAGCAGCAGCCAGGGCAGCCACCGCCCCTGGCGCAACTTGGCGCGAAACGACCAGAACGCCCCCACTCCAGCCCCGAAGAGGGCCATGATCACCACCCCCACCGGACTCTTCCAGATGGCCTCCACCTGTTGGGGAACTCCTGGCAAAAAACGACCCTGCAGCTCGGGCACCAGCGCCCCGGTGAGCGCGAGGGTTCCGGTGAGCAGCACAAGGGTGAGCCCCACCACCACCGCCACCAGGGCGACCAAGAGCGTCAGGAACCACCAGCCCGAGCCGCTGGTGCCCTCCAGGGGCAAAAAATAAGGCTGGGCCAGTCGCTGCAGCTGACCCAGCTGCTCTCGGAGGGCCTTCAGGGGATTCATGAAAGGGTCGGGCGGCAACAGGGCTTCGGGCATTGTGGCCGCCCAAGGGAATCTGCGGTCAGGGCATCAGCCGGGGGGCCAGGCCATGGGCCGGCCACCGATGACATGCACATGGAGGTGAAACACGGTCTGGCCGGCTTCGGCGCCGCTGTTCAGCACGGTGCGCCAACTCGTCAACCCCTCCTGCCTGGCCACCCGGGCCGCCACGAGCAGCAGATGGCCGAGCAGCTCCTGATCTTCAGGCTGCGCCTCGGCCAGGCTGGCGATGGGCTTGCGGGGAATCACAAGCACATGCACCGGTGCCTGGGGATTCACATCCTTGAAGGCCAGGCAAAGGTCGTCGCTGTACACCTCTTGGCAAGGGATCTCACCCCTGAGGATGCGGCCGAAGATGGTGTCGCTCATGGGCGTTGCACGCACGGAATGGGACGGGGGGTGGCACCACACCCACACAAGCGTGAGCTGGCCCCCCTGAGATGTTGGCACGATGTTTCAGCGCGGCCCTGAGAGGCCTCGACGCCCAAACGGTGCGCATCGAGGTGGACATCACCCCGGGACTGCCAGGGTTGCAAATGGTGGGACTCGCCGACGCGGCGGTTCAGGAATCCCGCGAACGGGTGCGGGCTGCCCTGCGCAACAGCGGCTTGCGGGTGCCGCTGACGCGGGTGGTGGTGAGTTTGGCGCCGGCGGATCTGCGCAAGGAGGGGCCCGCCTTTGATCTCCCGATCGCCCTGGGCCTGCTGATCGCCAGCGGACAGCTGCCTGCCGAGCAGGTGGAGGGCATCTGGAGCGCCGCGGAACTGGGGCTGGATGGAGCCCTGCGCAGCATTCGCGGTGCCCTGGCCCTGGCGATGGCAGCCCGTCAGGCCGGGGCGAGGGCGCTGCTCCTGCCCTGGGGAAATGCGGCGGAAGCCGCTTTGGTGGAAGGCCTGCCGGTGCTCGGGGCTGACACCTTGCAGGAAGCCCTCACGCTGTTGAAGAAGCCCGAAGCCGCTCGCCCTCCCTCGGGCCGTCCGCAACCCCAGCGTGCAGGCCCCGCTGAAGACCTGGCGGATGTGCATGGGGCGAGCCACGGGCGCCGGGCCCTCGAAATTGCCGCAGCCGGCGGGCATCACCTGCTGCTGGTGGGCCCTCCAGGCAGCGGCAAAACGATGCTCGCCCGTCGGCTGGCGGGGTTGTTGCCGCCGTTGAGCCGCCAGGAAGCCTTGGAACTGACCTGTCTGCAATCCATCGCGGGGTTGATCCCTGAGGGAGGCGGCCTGGTGGGACAGCGGCCCTTTCGCAGTCCCCACCACAGCTGCTCCGCCGCCGCTCTAGTGGGGGGCGGAGCCTCTCCACGCCCAGGCGAACTCAGCCTTGCCCATCGAGGCGTGCTGTTCCTCGACGAGCTGGGGGAATTCCGCCGTTCGGTGCTCGATCAGCTGCGACAGCCCCTGGAGGATGGGGAACTGTGGATCACCCGCAGCCGCCAGCGCACCCGATTCCCCTGCCAGATCATTCTGGTGGCAGCCACCAATCCCTGCCACTGCGGCTGGTATGGCGATCCGGCGCGGGAGTGCCGTTGCACAGAAGGGGAGAGGCGTCGCTACTGGAGCCGGCTGTCAGGTCCCTTGCTGGATCGGATCGACCTTCAGGTGGTGATGCGCCATCCGGAGGCCAAGGATGTGGCCAGGGCCTTGGCTCATCTTCCCAAGGACAATGGAGCTCTGGAAACCAGTCGCGTGGTGTCTGAGCGGGTGCGGGCAGCGCGGAGGAAGATGCGCGATCGCAATCCCCATGGCTGCAGCAATGGCCAGCTGCCGGCAGAGGCGCTGCGCCCCGTTCTTCAACTTGAGGCAAGCGCCCAAAACTTATGGGAATCCACCCTGGAACGAAGGCAGCTGACCCTGCGGGGCGGGCTGAAGGTGATGCGAGTGGCACGCACCATCGCCGACCTCGCTGGACAGGTTCAAGTCGATCGCGCGGCCATCGCAGAGGCCTTCAGCTATCGAACTTTCGACCAGCTGGCCTGAAGCAGCCCGCTGGTCGAGAGGGTGGGCAGGGCCTAGCTCCAGCGGCGACGGCGGGTATGGCCCCTAAAAGGCTGCACACCCACAAGGGGAGGTTGGTGGAGAGCTTCTTCGCGAGGATCGCCGAACGCATGCTGCACCATGTCGGCCAACCAACGGCCAAAGGCCGCAAGGGAAGCGAGGGGGTGGGCCATGGCGACTCCGCAAGGGACAGGACCAGCATGATCAAGCCACGCCCGCCTGCCAATGGGAATTTGCTCTGATTCTCTTGGCAGAGCTCAGCGGCGGCGACGGCGCTGCTGGGCCTTGCGCTTGTACTTCTCAGTTGGGGTCTCGTGGTGGCGCAACCGTTTGAGGTCGGCAAAAATCCCGGCCTTGGACACCTGTCGCTTAAAGCGGCGCAGCGCGGATTCGATCCCTTCGTTTTCGCCGACGGTGACCTGGGTCATACAGG
>JAYKHK010000017.1:0-13128 GCA_035284785.1 Cyanobacteriota bacterium
GGGGTCTCGTGGTGGCGCAACCGTTTGAGGTCGGCAAAAATCCCGGCCTTGGACACCTGTCGCTTAAAGCGGCGCAGCGCGGATTCGATCCCTTCGTTTTCGCCGACGGTGACCTGGGTCATACAGGAGCACAAGACCACAAACAGCTAACCAATCTAGCAAAGGCCCCCACCCCCTCCTCAAGGGATCAAGGGGCTGAGGTTTGGCTCGTCGCACTGGAGCCGGGCCAGGTCTCGTTGTACACGTACAAGTGGCCGAGGGAGCGTCCTCCGAACTGCCGGCGCTTCAGACGCCAGCCAGGCTCAAACTCCAGTTTCAAAAATCCCGACCCGACCCCACCGGCACGAGCCACCACCACATCCTCGTGGCTGCTGGATTTGGTGGAGCGGGCGACCAAAAGAATGTCCCTGCCCCCCTTCACGACGCTGAGGCGGTAAGAGGTGGCCAAATCGCTGCCGCCAATGCGCAGGGAGTAGCCATTGGCATCGATGAACCTGCCGCAGATGCCTGTGAAATCGAAGGTGCTCAGCAACGGATTGACAGCTGCAGGTTTGCCTTCCCCCACCGCAAAGCAGGGACGGGTTGGTTTGAGCTGCTCATAGATGTTGAGCTGGAATCTCTCGCCAGATGTGCCGATCGGGGCCGCCACCAGAAGGAAGCGTGCGGGATCCACCTCTCCGGCGCCAAAAAGAGACTGGGACCACCCGGGTCCCCCCCCGAAAGGAGCTGCCAGGGCCGCAGCCAGGAGCCAGCCTCCGACACGACGTCCGTGCCGTGAGTGGAGAGGGTTCTGCACGACAAACAACAACACAACCTGGCCATGGTATGCACTCCATCCCAAGGGGGATCCCTGGCAGGGGAGGCTCGTTGGCTGGCCCAGTTCAGGTCGGCCGGTTGATGCGGATGGCGAACAGCAAGGCGATGAGCGTGCCGGGCAAACTCGCAGCCAGAATCAGGCGGGTGGTTTGCACCCCGAGATCGGGATCTCCATAGGCCAGTTCAAACACCGAGCCCGTGGCCGCAATACCGAGGATGCAGGCCAAGGCGAGACAGACCCCGGCCAAAGGTTTGACGGTCATGGCGATCAGCGAATCGACTGGACGTGTTCACGCTTGAAGCCGTGCTGCTTGAGCTCCTCATTGAGGGCCAGCTCATCGGTGACGCGATCGACGAAGAGCACGCCCTGGAGATGATCCATCTCATGCTGAATGCAACGGGCCAAGAGCCCATCGGCCTTCAGGCGTCTGGGGCGACCGCTTTCATCACGAAAGCTCACTTCCACCACCGAGGGGCGCACCACCTGGAGGTAGACGCCAGGGATGCTGAGACAACCCTCCTCGTAGGTGTTGCAAGAGGCTCCTGCTGCCGTGATCTCCGGATTGATCAACACCAACGGCGGTGTGCTGGCCTCCTCCAGATCCAGATCGATCACGAGCAATTGCTTGGGCACCCCCACCTGGGGGGCGGCCAGGCCAATGCCCTTGGCGGTGTACATGCTGCGCAACATGTCGCGGGCCAGATCGCGCACGCTTTCATCGACCTTGCTGATGCGGCGAGCGGAGGAGCGAAGTTCACCAGCGCCAAGCTGGTGAATCTGCAGAGCTGGGTTGGGGTCGGGCTGCTTGGGCACAAGCACCGTGCGACTGGTCTCCTCGGCCTTGCGGGCCATCGCCGCGAAGCTGCGCGCCAAGTGATCACCTAAAACTGAGGATTGCATCCTAAGAGCTTTCGGCAGGAGGGAGGTCACGCCAGGAGCAACCCCCAGACCCCTCCCCACTGCAGCAGCGGTGGGAGCCCTGCCCACCTGGCGAGAACCTCGCCTGGTGGACGGCCATCTCTTGTGGCTTGAGAGTCGCCCTCAGGAACAGGGGCGCACCACCCTGCTGATGCGGCCGGCAGGGAACAGCGACGCCCCGGCAAAGGAACTCACCCCTTCCCCCTGGAATCTCCGCAGCCGCCTGCACGGCTATGGCGGCGGGGCCTTCGCCACGGATGGCACGACCGTGGTGTTTGTGCATGACGGCGATCGTCAGCTGTGGCGGCTGGATCTGAGCGATGGCCAGCTCCCGCTGGGGCCACCCGAGAGGCTGACCGACCCACCGGATCCAGCCAAAGAGGGGGAGGGCATGGACGAGCGAGCCTTCGCTGACGGCCTCATCGATGGACTGCGGGGCCGCTGGGTCGGGGTGATGGAAGTCAACGGAACCGATCGGCTGGTGGCGATCAACCTGGCGGGTGGCCCCCCGCAAACCCTTCATCAGGCCAGAGATTTCTGCAGTTCCCCCGCCCTCTCCCCATCTGGGAGCCATCTGGCCTGGCTGGAGTGGCAGCAGCCCTTCATGCCCTGGGAGCGGAGCCAGCTCTGGATCGGACGCTTTGATGACCAGGGCGCCCTCACGGATGTGCGCTGTCTGGCGGGCTCCGATGGCAGCGCCACAACGGCGGAATCGGTGTTTCAACCCCTTTGGATGGGGTCCCATTTGGTTGTGGCGCGCGATGGCAGCGGCTGGTGGAGCCTGACGCGCTTCGCCAACGCCGAACACAGCCGCCCGGAGGACGCTCTGGCAGGCGAACCCCTCCTGGCGATGGAGGCAGACTTCGGGGTGCCCCAGTGGGTGGCGGGGTTGCGCACCACCGCCTGGGATGGAGAGCAGCTGGTGGCCGCGGCCTGCCGGCAAGGCAGCTGGGAACTGGGGAGGGTGGAGGAGGTCTGCGAGGGCCCTCAGCGGCGATGGCGATGGCAGCCGCTGGCGCTGCCCTTCACAGATCTGGCCGATCTCAGTGCCGCAAAGGGTCAACTGGTGGCCGTGGCCAGCGCACCGCAGACCATGGCTGGCCTCCTGGAGATCGACCTCAACACCGGCACCTGGATCCACACCCCTGCGGCCCCCAGCCCCCTGCAGGCAGCGGAGATCAGCACCCCTGAAGCTGTCTGGTTTCCAGGGGCCAGCGGTGAGCCCACCCAGGCTTGGTTCTACCCACCCAGGGGCGGCGCCAGCGCTGATTGCCCCCTGCTGCTCCGAGCCCACAGCGGACCCACCGGCATGGCCCGCACCGGCCTCAACCTGGTGGTGCAGTTCTGGACCAGCCGGGGCTGGGGCGTGCTGGATGTGAACTACGGGGGCTCCAGTGGCTTTGGCCGGGCCTACCGAGAGCGGTTGAACGGCCAGTGGGGCGTCCTGGATGTGGGGGACTGCCTGGCGGCAGCATCCACCGTTGTGGCCAGCGGCCTGGCTGCTGCGGAGCGGGTGGCGATGGAAGGCAGCAGCGCCTCCGGCTTCACCGTGCTCGCCGCCCTGGCCGCCGGCGGGGCTCTGCAGGCCGCCGCCTGCCGCTACCCCGTGGTGGATCTGGAGGATCTGGCGCGGGAGAGCCATCGCTTCGAAGCGCACTACCTCGATGGTCTGGTGGGGCCCCTGCCGGAAGCTCGGGCCACCTATCAGGCCCGCTCGCCCCTGCAGCAGGTGGCCCGCCTGCAACGGCCCGTGATTCTGTTCCACGGGCTGGAGGACACTGTGGTGCCTCCTTCCCAGAGCGAACGGCTGGCCATGGCCCTGAGCGAACGGGGAGTGGCGGTGGAGATCCATCTCTTTCCAGGAGAAGGTCATGGCTTCCGCTCGGGGGCCGTGCAGGCCCAGGTGTTGGAGGCCACCGAAGCCTTTTTCCGCCGCCACCTCGAGCTCCCCCGATGAGCGAGGCCCCGCTCCTGCTCGGGCAACCCCTCTCCATCTGGGCCCTGGCGGTAGCCGCTCTGCCTGGTCTCCTGATTGCGGGCACCGTCTTGGGGCGAGGGCTGGGGGTGCATCGCTGGGGCATCCCCGAAGCCCTGCTGGCCGGTGTGGTGGGCCTGCTGCTTGGCCCCCAGGGGCCTTGGCCCGTGCTCCCCGAAGGGGTGATGCGGCTGTGGGAGGGATTGCCTTTGCTCCTGCTCACCCTCGTCTTCGGCACCCTGCTGGTGGGGAAGCCCCTCCCTTCCCCCGGCGGCCTCTGGAAACCGCTGAGGGCCCAGGTGTTGCTGTCCCTCACCCTGGCCTTCGGCCAATATCTGGTGGGCGGCCTGGTGGTGTTGCTGGTGTTGCAGCCGTGGCTGGGGGTGAGCCCGGTGATGGCCTGCTTGATCGAGGTGGCCTACGAGGGGGGGCATGGATCAGCGGCCGCGATGGCTCCCACCTACGAGCAGCTGGGGGTGGAGGGGGCGGAGGCCCTTGGCCTGGCCCTGGCCACGGTGGGGCTGCTGGCGTCCACGCTGGTGGGTGGGTTGTTGGTGGTGTTGGCCCGCTGGCGGGGGTGGGTGGCCTCACCTGTGGCGCCCTCCGTCGAAGGGCCGGCCGGGGTGGCTCCGCTCCCGACCGGTGAGGGCCTGGCTCCCGCGGATCCAGAAAACCTTCGCTTCGATCCAAGCCTGCGGCTGGTTCAGGCCCGAGCCTGGGCGGTGAACCTGGCTCTGGCGGGGCTGGCGGTGGTGTTGGGCTGGGTGTTGCTGGAAGGGCTCAGGGCCCTGGCCCCCCACCTTGGATCCGAGATGGGCGTGGTGATTGGGGCCTTTCCGGTGTTTCCCCTGGCCTTGGTGGGATCGGTGCTGGTGCGGCTGGCGCTGGAGCGCACCGGAACGGCCCATCTCGCCTCAGCCGTGATTCAAAACCGCGTCGGCACCTTGGCGGCTGATCTTCTCATCACCGCCGCCACGGCTTGCCTCGATCTCACCTCCTTGAGCCAGCTGTGGAAACCTCTGCTGGTGCTCGGGGTGGCTGGGTTGGTGTGGAATCTGCTGGTGGTGCTCGGCGCGAGCCGCTGGATGCTGCCGGACCCCTGGTTTCCTCGGGGCCTGATCGATTTCGGCCAGGCCACGGGTGTGGCCGCAAGCGGCCTGCTGTTGCTCAACATGGCTGATCCCGAGGACCGGGGAGATGTGCTGACGCCCTTCTCGATCAAACAACTGCTGCTGCAGCCCTTGGTGGCTGGTGGCGTGATCACCGTGGTGGCCCCGTTGGCGGTGCACCGATGGGGCCTGCCCGCCTGGACGGCCCTCTGCCTGGTGCTCGTGCTGCTGTGGGTGGGGTTGGCGGTGGGATTCGGGCGAGGTCGTCCAACCCTCAGCGCACCATCGCCGCCACATTCCCCCCATCCACCGTGAGCACGGCGCCAGTGGTGCGCTCAGCCCTGGCCAACGCCACAAACGCCTCCGCCACATCCTTGGCTCGCACCTCGGCGCCCAGCAGATTGCCGGCCATGTAAACCTCCTCGGAGACCCCCCGGGCAGCGGCCCGCTCCCTGATCATGGTGTCGTCCAGCAGACCGGAACGAATGCGGTCGGCATTGACCGCATTCACCCGAACGCCGGCCGGGCCCTCCTCGAGGGCGTACTGACGCACCAGGGCCAACAGGGCTGCCTTGCTGATGCCGTAAGCCCCAAAATTTGGTCCGGGATTGAGCGCCTGCTTGCTCACGTTGAACAGGAGCTGGCCACCCAGCCGCCCCCCGCTCTCAACGGCAGGCCCTTCAGGATCGGAGGCGTCCTGGCTGCGGAAGATGGCGATGGCGGCCTGGGCGACGGCCTGATGGGAAAAAAAGTTCAGCTCGAAACAGGCCCGCAGATCCGCATCGCTGAGGGTGGCCATGGCGCCGGTCCAGGCGGCACCAGCGTTGCTCACCACCGCATCGATCCCGCCGAAATGGGCGCAAACCTGGCCGAAGGCGGTCCGCACCGCCGCAGGATCAGTGACATCGCAGGCCAAGGCCAGGGACCGCTTGCCGCAGCGCGCTGCCACCGCCTGGGCACCCTCTCCGTCCCGATCGAGCACGGCCACATCAGCCCCCTTGGCTGCGAAAGCCTGCGCCGTTGCCGCGCCGATGGCGCCCGCCCCACCGGTGACCACCACCACATGGCGGGCCAGCGGCTTTTCGGCCGCCTTGCCCAACTTGGCCTGCTCCAGGCTCCAATACTCCATGTCAAAGGTGTCGGCTTCGCCAACGGGCTGGAAACGGCCAATGCTCTCGGCCGCCAGCAAGGTCTGGGCCCACGCCTCTGCAATGTCGGCGGTGACGGCCGCATCGGCCGCCCCCTTGCCGATCCCAATCAAGCCCACCCCTGGCAGCGCCAGAACGCGGGGAAGGGGATCCAGGGGTGTTTTGCTGCCGCCCACCCGGGCGTTCTGCCGTCTCACATAGGCCTGGTAGGTGTCGATGTAGGCCGCCAGGGCAGCCTCGACTTGTACGCGCCAGGTGCGCAGATCGGCCGCCATCGCAACGCCGTCGCCCCCTGCCGCCGCCGGGGGAACGGGCAACACCAGCGGTTGGGCTTTGGTGCGAATCACATGGTCTGGGGTGGCCACGCCGCGGCTGGCCCACTCGCCGAGGCGGGCATCATCACTCACGGCGCGGGCCAGGGGGGTGGCCCGCAGATGGAGCAGCCAGCGCTGGGGACACCCGGCCCGCTGGGCCGCCCTGGCCAGGGCCCCCCGCAGGACGGGAAGCAGCGCCGCGGCTGCGGCGGGCTGCTCGGGCAGCACCACGCTGTGAAGGGAACGCTCCCCCCTGGCCAGACGCTCCTCCGCCAGGCGCACCAGCTCAATCATGCGGGAGTAGCTCTGCTCGGCCGAGGCCCCAAAGGAAAACAAGCCGTGCTGAAGAAGCACCATGCCCTCAATTTGGTCCGGGCTCTGGCGGGCCGCGGCCTCTTCCCAGGCAGCGGCGCAGGCCTTGGCCAGGGCGAAGCCGGGCATCACGTAGGGCACCAACACCACCCGATCGCCATAAACCTGGCGACACACATCGGCGGCGTCGGGCTGGTCCGCCAGGGCCAGAAGGGCCGTGGAATGGGTGTGGTCGACAAAGGTGTGGGGCAGAAACGCATGCAGCAGAGCCTCCACCGAGGGATTGGGGGCCGCTGGATCAAGCAGGTTCTGGCGCTGGGCGGCCACCATGGCCTCATCGCTGAGGGCCTCCAGGGATCGCAGGGCTTGCAGCGGCAGGAGGCGCACGGCGGGATGGCCCGGCGGCTCGATGGTGGCCAGATCCCAGCCGCTGCCCTTCACGCAGAGCACGGGGATCTCCTCGCCCAACAAGCCCCGTGCGGTGGTTTTCACCGAAGTGTTGCCCCCCCCGTGGAGCACCAGATCGGGATCGGCCCCCAGCAGCCGCGCGCTGTAGGTGCGCAAGGCCAGGGGTTCACTGATGCCCTGGCTGCCGTAGCGATCGATCGCCTCGCGAGCAGCAGCCTCCGACCAGCGGTTTTGGACGGGCATGGAGCAGGGACAATGCGGCACGAGATTACGTCGCGGCACAAGGGGGCCAGCCTCAAGCGAAGCCAGATCCACCAGCCATGGCTAGCTTTCCAAAAGCCAGCCAGCATTCCCCCATTCCATGGCTCTGCGCACCCTCCTCTTTCTGATCACCAACCTGGCGGTGGTGCTCACGATCTCCCTGATCCTGAGTCTGCTCACCTCCCTGGGGGTGCTCCCCCCCGACCTGCCCCTTCTCCCCCTGCTGGTGAGCTGCTTCGTTTGGGGGGTGATGGGCGCCTGGATCTCCCTGCAGTTCTCGGCTGAATCGGCGAAGCGAATGATGGGGATCCAGCTGGTGAGCGGCAGCGGTGGCTCCACCGAGCGCTGGCTGCACAACACCGTGGCGCGGCTGGCGGAGAAGGCAGGGTTGCCGATGCCGGAGGTGGGCGTCTACGGCTCCCCGGAATGGAATGCTTTTGCCACGGGCCCCTCACCCCAGCGGGCTTTGGTGGCGGTGTCCACCGGCATCCTGGAAGGCATGCCGGAAGACGAGCTCGAGGCCGTGCTCGGCCACGAGATGAGCCACGTGGGCAATGGCGACATGGTGACGATGACCCTGCTGCAAGGGGTGATCAATGCTTTTGTGATGTTCCTGGCCCGGGCCGTAGCCTTGACCCTGCCCAACCGCCAGAGCGAGGAGCGGGGATACGGCCCCCCTCCCACAATGCTGCTGGTGTGGCCATTGGAGGTGCTGCTTGGGGTTCTGGGTTCCCTGGTGACCGCCTGGTTCTCCAGGCACCGCGAGTTTCGTGCCGATGCGGGCTCGGCACGCCTCACCAGCCCCAACGCCATGGCGGGCGCCCTGGCCCGCCTGGGCCAGATGGAAAATCTGCAGGACCCCAGGGATGAGCCCACCCTGGCCACCCTCAAGATCAACGAACCGCCCGGATTCCTGCGGCTGTTTGCCAGCCATCCCCCCATCGAGGCAAGGATCCGAGCTCTTCAGGCCGCCGCCCAGGCCGGCAAGCTGGCCTAGGGGGCTCGCTGCCCGAGATTGGCAACAGCCGGCCTGCATCGATGCAAGCAATCACCGCCTTCGGGCCAAGCCCTGAGCACCCTCACGGACGTCTCCAGGAGACCAGCTCATCCTTTCCTCCCCTGCCTGGCCCCCAGGACCTGCGGGTGCGCGTTGAGGCGGTGGCGATCAACCCGGTGGATCTGAAGGTGCGCAGCACCCTTCCGGGGGAAGGCCCTCCCCAAGTGCTCGGCTGGGACGCAGCCGGCGTGGTGGAAGCGGTGGGGGAAGCCGTGGAGCGGTTTGCGATTGGCGATGCGGTGATGTTTGCCGGAGCCATCCACCGGCCCGGCTGCCAGGCCCAAAGCGTGCTGGTGGATGCGCGCCTCGCAGGGCGCAAACCAACTCCCCTCTCCTTTGCCGAGGCGGCGGCCCTACCGCTCACGGGCCTGACGGCCTGGGAATCCCTGTTTGAGCGCCTGGCTTTGGATCCCGCAGGGGCGGACGCCGGGCGCACCCTGCTCATTCTGGGAGCCGCCGGCGGGGTTGGCTCCCTGGCCGTCCAGCTGGCTCGGCAGGCGGGGCTGCGGGTGATTGCAAGCGCCTCCCGCCCCGAAAGCCAAGCCTGGGTGAAGCAACTGGGGGCGGAGTCGGTGGTGGATCACAGCCAACCCCTCGGGCCCCAGCTCGATGCCCTGGGGCTGGCCACGGTCGATGCGATCGCCAACCTTCACGACACCGATCGCTACTGGGACTTGATGGCGGAACGCATCCGCCCCCAGGGCGCCATCGTGGCGCTGGTGAGCAGCCGCGGCCCGGTGGATCTCAACCGACTGAAGAGCAAGAGCGTGCGGTTCTGCTGGGAGTACATGTTCACCCGCGCCCAGTACCGCACAGAGGACATGGCGGAGCAGGGAGCCATCCTGGATCGGCTGGCTGACGCTGTGGAGGCCGGCACCTTGATCAGCACCGCCCAAACCTTTCTTCAGCCGATCAGCGCCACCACCCTCAGCGAGGCCTACAGCCTTCTGCAGGAGGGGCACAGCTTGGGGAAGATTGTTCTCAGCGGTTGGGCAGGTTGACGAGCCTGGCGATTGGCGCCTGGGGGGAAGAGCCGGGGAACGGGACGAGCCACTCAGCGGCGGGTGGCCACCAAAACCCGGTGGCGTGGATCGCAAGGCACACGCCGCAGCTGATGGAATCCCGCCGCGACCAAAGCGGCAGGAAGATCGAGGGAGAAATACTCCTCCAGGTAGGGCTCGGTGCTCTTGAGCAGGGTGGCGATGGGGGCTGGCAAGCGGCGGATCACCTCGGAATCGGGATCTTGATCCACCTGGGCGATCACCCCCCCGGGCCGCAGCAGGCGGGCTGCCTCGGCAAACACAGCCTGAGTGGCCTGCGCCGGTAGCTCGTGGCAAACAAACTGCAGCGTGATCAGGTCATAAGCCCCGCCGGGAAGGCCGGTGGCTTCTGCGGCAGCGTGGTGCCAGGCGGTGATGGCCGTGGCGTCGCTGCCGGCCTCCGTGGCAAGAGCCCGCTCCAGCTCCCGGGCCCTTGCCACGGCAAGCATCTGGGGGGAGAGATCCAGACCCTCCACCGCGACGGCCCGACCCTCCCGTGCCTCCAGCCAGTCTTTGAGGGCCCGTGTGCTCACCCCCACCGAGCAGCCCAGATCCAAAGCGCGCTGCACCGGCGCCTGAAGGCTGGGGGCGATGGCAGCAAAGATCGCCAGCCGAAGACGCTGTTGCGCCTGGGCGGGCTGAAGAGGTTCATCCGGCCACACCCGCAAAGCCATGGCGTCCGTGGCCTGCTCCGCTTCGCAGGCCGCTTGCCAGCACAAATTGCCTTCCTGGTAAGCATGGAAGCGAGCCAGGTAATAGGCAGGCGCTCGAGTGCCCGGCTGGGTGCTCCCTGCGAGCAACGGCTCAGCCTGGGCTTGCAGCGCCTCCCGGCGGGCCCGCCAGGCGATGCCTCGGCGCTCTGCGGTGCCGATGATCAGGCGCCGCGCCTGCCAGAACAGAACCTGACGCAACGGTTCCACCGCCAGCAGCCGATCGATCCACCACCCCAGGGGGTGGCGAGAACGCACCCAATTGGGGGGCGGGCTGGCCTGGCGCATTGCAAGGCAGAGACGACTGAGCCTCCATGCTCCCTTATGAACTCCACAAAGCCACCACCATGATCAAGCGGCAAAGCCAAGCCGGGGCCCAGTGAGCGGCGTCGCGCCACCAGCTCTTCGTGAAGCAGGGGGAGTTGACCGGCTGGGCCGCCAAAACCAACCCGCCCCAAGCGCCCCCAGCAGCGGCCGACTTCCGACAGAGGAACGGGGACTCAGCCCCTAAATGAACCAATCGGATGGCGAAAAGGGTCGCGCCAAAGTGCCTGTGTAGTTGCTGATATTCACGACCAAATCATTAGCGGATTGATAGCCAGCAACTCCATCATTAATCACCAAATAGGTGCCATTCAGGCTTGCCGAAGTGGCCACAACTATGGTCGCCGAATTGATCGCAAGAGCCTGCTTGCCGGAGGTGAAGCCGTCGGCATCACTAAAGGCATTGTTGACAAGGGTGGAGATGCTTGTGGTGGTGGTGTTGGCGGCCTGGGTCAGGGAGGTGGGCACCAGGCTGGCATTGTCTGTCGTCAGGATGGCGATCCTGTCTGTGCCGATCGCAAAATCTGTGATTCGGTCGCGAGAGGAGGCCCGAGATTGGCCAAAGCGCATAACAAACGTATCCGCGCCTGCTCCACCGGTGAGGGTGTCAGATCCAGATCCGCCATTCAAGATATCGTCCCCTCCCGCCCCATTCAGGCTGTTGTTGGCCGCATTGCCGGTGAGACGATTGGCGCCGTCATTGCCAGTGCCACTGATCGCGGAACTGCCGCTGAGGAGCAAATTTTCAACGTTGGCTGGCAGGGTGGTGGTGACGGAAGCGATGAGGGTGTCGCTGATGGTGGTGGTGGCTGTGGAGGTGCTCAGCTGGCCGTTGGTGGGATTGGATAGGGCGAGAGAGAATGTCTCGTCCACTTCGTCCAGATTGTCATTGAGAATCGGCACACTGATCGTGGCCGAGGTGGTGCCCGGAGCAAAGGTCAATGTGCCGGCCACAGCGGTGTAATCCAGGCCAGCAGTGGCCGTGCCGTCGGCTGTGGCGTATTGAACGCTCACCGGCAGGCTGGAGGCGGCGGACAGGTTGACGGTGTAGGAAACGCTCTGAGGGTTGGTCTGCCCCTCAACAAGCGTTGAAGCCGAATTAATATTGATTTGTGGCACATCATCATTGAGGATGGCGCCCGTGGCGGTAGCAGCACTGATCGCCGCACCGGCAGCAGCCGAGAGGGAGACCGTGAAAGTCTCCGTTGCCTCAACCGTGCTGTCGCCTGCCACGGCAAGGGTGATGGTTTTCGAGGCTTCACCGGGGGCAAAGGAGAGCGTGCCGGAAGGGAGGATGCCCCCGACGAAATCCAACCCCGTTGCCGGGGTGGCCCCGGAGCCGGCCACCGCCCAGCCAACGCTGGCAGTGCCCGTGACATCGCCACTGCGCGTCACCAGGAAGCTCAAGGGAGTGGAGCCGCTGTTGCCCTCGAACGTCTGACTGGCTTCGGTGGCTTGAATCGCCAAAGCGCTAGGCGCGGTGACGATCGACAGCGACCAGCCTCCCGCGATGGAGCCGGAATCCCCTGAGACGTCGTCCTGCACATACAGGCTCCAGGTGCCGGTGGGATCGGTGCCGTTGAAGACGGAGAGGTTGGCGGTGTAGGGGCCTGCCGGGGCAGGGGCGTTGAAGGTGTCGTTGGCCTCGAAATCCACCGGCCGGTAGCTGCCCGAGATCAGGGTGGCGTTGTCGGGGAGCGCCGTAGAGGCTTGGGATGTGAAGGTGAGGCTGATGCCGTTCACGGCGGTCGAGCCCCCGGCGTCGGACATCAGCAGAGCCTTGGCTCCCGTGGGGCCCACCAAGAGGATGTCCAGGTCATCAGGCCAGGTGTGGCTGAGGTTGGAGAGGGTGATCTCAATGGAGGCCACGAAAGCATCGCCTCCACTAGCCACCGTGACGGTGGAGGGGAAGGGGTTGCTGGCCCCAAGCGAGGGGATGGAGATCGCTGTTGCGTTGGCGGCCGTCAGCACACCGTCATCGTTGAGGATCGAGCTGGTGGCAGACGCTGTGGTGAGGGTGGCCCCATTGCTGGGGTTGGAGAGCGTGACCACAAACGCCTCTGTGCCCTCCTGAAGGGTGTCTCCCTGCACCTCCACGGTGATGGTTTTGCTGGTCTCCCCAGGGGCAAAGCTCACGCTGCCGCTGGGGAGCAGCCCAGCGACGAAGTCAGCGGCATCGGCGGGGTTGGAGCCGGAGCCAGACACCGCCCAGGACACCTGGGTGGTGTCGGACGAGGAGCCAGAGCGGCTGATCTGAAAACTGAAGGGCGTTGCGCCGGATTGGCCTTCCCCCAACGACACTTGGGAGGCGGTGATGGCCAGGCTGGGGGTTGAGCCCAGGCCAAGCAAGGCATCCACGTTCAGCCGTCCTCCGGTCACTGTTTTCCCAGCCAGGGACGCAGTGGGGGTGGTGCTGGCGAGCAGGGCCGTGCGAATTTGCGCGGCTGTGGCACCCGGATTGCTGGCGGCATAGAGCGCCACCGCCCCGGTCACATGGGGCGTGGCCATGGAGGTGCCGCTGTAGCTGCCGTAGGTGTTTCCTGGCAGCGTGGAGGTGATCGACGATCCAGGAGCACCGAGATCCACCGTGGTGCTGCCATAGCTCGAGAAACTGGAGATCGCTCCGGTGTTGGTGATCGATGCGACGGCGATCACAGCGTCATATGTTGCCGCCGTGGTGTTGCTCGTACCAACAGTGGTGTTGTAATTGGAGGGGTAGTTGGCCGTTGCGTCGT
>JAYKHK010000018.1:0-4943 GCA_035284785.1 Cyanobacteriota bacterium
CTCAGTCTGCACTGATACAGTCCACAACCGATCCCCCTGCCCAGGCTCAAATGCCCATCGGCAAGCTGTTGATCGCCAACCGGGGGGAAATCGCCCTGCGGATCCTTCGCAGCTGCAGAGAGCTGGGGATTGGCACCGTGGCCGTGTACAGCACGGTGGATCGCAATGCCCTGCATGTGCAGCTGGCAGATGAGGCTGTCTGCGTCGGCGAGGCGCCCAGCAGCCGCAGCTACCTCAACATTCCCAACATTTTGGCGGCCGCCACCTCCAGGGGCGCTGATGCCATCCATCCGGGCTATGGGTTTTTAGCGGAGAGCGCGGCCTTTGCCGAAATCTGCCGCGACCACGGCCTCACCTTCGTGGGCCCCTCCCCGGAAGCCATCCTGGCCATGGGCGACAAGGCCACCGCCAAACGCACCATGCAGCGGGTGGGCGTGCCAACGATCCCCGGCAGCGAGGGCTTGCTGGACTCCTTCGAGGATGCCGCGGCCCAGGCCCAGCTCATGGGCTTCCCGGTGATGATCAAGGCTACGGCTGGCGGGGGCGGGCGAGGGATGCGGTTGGTGCCGTCCGCCGATCAACTGGAGGGGCTCTTCAAAGCGGCCCAGGGCGAAGCAGAGGCTGCTTTCGGCAATCCCGGCCTCTACATGGAGAAATTCATCGACCGCCCTCGCCACGTGGAGGTTCAGGTGCTTGCTGATCGCTTCGGCAACGTGGTGCACCTCGGCGAGCGGGATTGCTCCATCCAGCGTCGCCATCAAAAACTGTTGGAGGAAGCCCCGAGTCCCGGTCTAGACCCCTCCATACGCCAACAGATGGGACACGCCGCTGCGGCCGCTGCCCGCTCCATTGGCTACGAAGGGGCCGGCACCGTGGAATTCCTGCTCGATGGATCGGGCAATTTCTATTTCATGGAGATGAACACCCGCATCCAGGTGGAGCATCCCGTGACCGAGATGGTGACAGGCCTGGATCTGATCGCCGAACAGCTCCGCATCGCCGGCGGAGAGCCCATCAGCGTGACTCAGGAGGACGTGCGACTTGTGGGCCACGCCATCGAGTGCCGCATCAATGCGGAGGATCCGCGCCAAAATTTCAGGCCCTCACCGGGCAAGATCACGGGCTGGCTGCCTCCAGGCGGGCCTGGGGTGCGGGTGGATAGCCATGTCTACACGGGCTACGACATCCCGCCTTTTTACGATTCTTTAATCGGCAAGTTGATCGTCTGGGCGCCAACGCGCGAGATGGCCCTCCGTCGGCTGCGCAGAGCTCTCTCGGAGTGGGCCGTGACTGGCATTCCCACCACGATCGAATTTCACCTGGCGCTGCTGGAGAGAGAAGAATTTCAAAAGGGTCAGGTTTACACCAAATTTGTGGAAGAGAAGATGCTGCCCCTCAGCTGAGGCTGGAGTGCTGCACCTGGCGCATCACCTGCGTGAGGAGGCCCTGCTGGCCCACCACCAGCTCCCTGGCCAGACTCACCAGACCCACCCAGATCACAGGGCTCACATCCACACCGCCAATCGGTTGGATCAAGGCTCTGGTTGGGGCGAGCAATGGCTCGGTGAGGGCCCCGAGCCAGCGCAGGTTGGGCTGGTTGAGATCGACCTGGGGATACCAGGTGAGCACCAGGCGCGCCAGGAACAGGAGGGTCCAGGCGGCAAGCCCAAGGCCCAGGACCAGGTGGACCAGGGAGAGGGGGCCCGGTGATGCCATCACAAATGCTCAAAGCTGGATGGGGTGAAGCCTAGGAACTCCTGGGCACTGCCTAAGATCCACCCCAGCGAAGTCTGTCCCCCCCATGACCCCCTCCCTGTCGAACTTCCTGAGCAGCCTCTTCTGGGGTGGAGTGATCGTGGTGGTGCCCATTTCTCTTGCCCTCTTTTTCATCAGCCAGAACGACAGGGTGGATCGTCGCCTCTGAGCACCCCCTCGGGCTGGCAAAGGGCATCCGGCGATGGGATGTGGGGAACGCAGTGATGTTTCCTAGAGTGCAGCCCATCTGCTCACGAGACGTCCCTTGGTTAATGCCAGCCTGAATTGGGCCAGCATCGTCGGCATTGTGCTGGCTGTGGGCGGCGCCTTCCTCTATTTCATGAGGAGTTTCAAACCGGCGCTCGCCCGCGATTACGACGTTTTCTTTGCCGCCGTGGGCCTGCTCTGCGGCGGCATCCTGTTTTTCCAGGGCTGGCGGCTTGATCCGATCTTGCAGTTCGGGCAATTCCTTCTGGCTGGAACCACGGTGTTCTTCGCATACGAGAGTGTGCGCCTCCGGGGCATCACGACCGAACAAGCCCGCCGTTCCTCCTACTTCGACGATGAGGAAAGCCCCCCTTTCTCCCCTCGGGGTGGGATGGGCTCCGGGCCCTGGGAGGGGGCGGATCGGTTCAGTGAACCCGAACCCCTCCGGCGCCGCATCCGCTCCCGGGAGGAGGAGGAAGAGGATTTCTACCGTCCCCGCCGCTCCAGCCGAGCTGCCATTCCAGAGCGGGCTGCCAGCCGCATGGGGTATCGCGAGGAGTGGGACGCCAATGGCCCGAACGAGGGCGTCGATCGCAACGCCCCGCCTCCCTACAGGGCAAGCAGCCGCCCAACGCCCTCAGATTTCGGCGCCAGGCGACGGGACCGTGAAGAGCCGACGGGCGGACGGCGCGGCAGCCGCCCCGTGCCCACCGCTCGACGGGCCTCCAGCTCCAGCGATAGACCAGAACGGCCGATGGAAGGAGGGCTCGGCTCCACAGGCATTCCCCAGGGAAGCCCCATCCCCCGCCCCTCCCAGAACGCAGGCTCAACGGAGATGAGCGATGCGGACTACAGCCCGATCAATCCCTCTCGGCCCTCTCCCCCCACGGGCTCAACCGGATCTGGCCCCCGAGCCACTGGGGGACCGGTCGCACCCCGTGATAATTCATCGCGCTTCGACGATTAATCAAAGCGAGAGAGCCCATCACCAGAGGGTCGGGCGGCTGGGGCTCCCTCTCGTGCTCATCATGCTGTTCTGCCAAGGCTGTGGCCTCTCTCCATGGCTGTCCCGCCGCTCAGCCGGGCCAACTGCCGGCCTGGGCCCGCAAACGGATCGCCTCAACCCGGCCCTGAGTGGCAACGGCCAATGGCTCGCCAGCGTCGTGCTTCGTGGTGGCTCTCCAACTCTCCTGTTGCAGGAGCAACCCTCAGGCAGGCTGGTGCCCCTGCCCCGCCTCCGAGGCCTGACGCCCCACCGCTCCCCTTCTCTGAGCTGGAACGGTCGCTATCTCGCCCTGGTGGTGGAGCAGGGAGCTCGACGCTTGGCCGTGGTGCAGGATCGGGCGACAGGACGACTGCATCGGCTTCCCTTCCCGGCAGGGGTTGAGCCTGAGGCCTTGAGCCTGGCCCCTGATGGGCGTCGGGTCGCGATCTCCACCGTGCTTCAGGGCCGTCCCCAAGTGCAGCTCTTTGATCTCTCCGGCCTGCTGGAGGCCGATCTGCCCCCAGCCCAGGCCGTAAGAGGCCCAGCGGCCGGCAACGGAGAGCGACCGTGAACAGTCTGGCCGCGGCGGGCTCATGGGCCAGGTCTGGCGCCCTGGTGACGGGTCTTGCCGTGCTGCTCTGCGGCTGCATGGGGCCAATGCCATTGCCGATGGGCAGCCTGAACCGGCAGCTCGCGCAGCAAGGAAGCCTGCGGGAGCCAAGTCTGTCGGGCCGGTGGCTTGCCCTGATTGCCAACCGCCAAGGGCGAGACCAAGTGGATCTTCTGGATGTGGAACGTCAATGGCCGGTGCCAGTGCCAGGTCTGAATCGGCCGAATGCCTTGCCCGTGAGCGTGAGCGTGGATGCTGCAGGCGAGCGGTTGGCCGTGGTGCGCCAGGTGGAGGGCCGTACGGAGTTGGTGCTTTACCGACGAGCCCTGATGAGCACGGAAACCCTCCCGATGGTTCCCCCAGGCGTGCCTCGGCGGGCCAGCCTCAGGGCCGACGGGCGTGAAATGGCGGTGGAGGTGAGCCGCCAGGGGATCGTGCAGGTGGATCTCATCGGCATTCCCTAGGGGCGCGGCGGCTTATGGCACCAAACCAGCCCAGTGGAGGAAGGTGTCCTGGCTGAGCAGCTCGATCAACAGAACCGCCGCAAAGCCCAACATGGCGAAGCGGCCATTCACCCGCTCGGCGTAGGCACTCCAGCCGAAGGAGGGGATGTCCCGAGTCGTGGCGCTCGTGGATGAAGGCTCTGCAGAAGGATCGGATGGAAGCGGAGAGGACAAGGCCAGATGGGGGAGAGGAGAAGAGCGGAGAGGAGATCACCGCGGAGGGTGATCATCCACCCTCAGGACGAGACCGAAAAGGTATAACCCGCAGCAGGTAGCAGGCGCCAGGCGCCAGTGCCATCCAGTTCAAGCACAGTGTTGTGATAAGCCGTGAGCGTCGGGCGGTGGCCCACGCTGACAAAGGCCAAATCCCGTGCCACAAGAAGCTCATAGAGCCTTTTCTCCGTGGCCACATCCAGCGCGCTGGTGGCCTCATCCAACACCACAAACCGTGGTGAATTCAACAGCAGGCGGGCAAAAGCCAGCCGCTGCTGCTCACCGAGTGACAGCAGCCGCGGCCAATCTTCTTTCACACCCAGATCCGGGTAGCGGGTCACCAGTTCCGACAGGCGCACCTCCGCCAGAGCGTGGCGCAGCTGCGAATCGCTGAAGCGCTCTGGAGGCTGGGGGTAGCAGAGCTGTTCCCGCAGGCTGCCCAACAGCATGTAGGGCTTCTGAGGGATGAACAGCAGCTCGGAGGTGGGTGGACGCTTCACACTGCCCGTAGTGGCAGGCCAAAGTCCGCTGAGCAGGCGAAGCAAGGAGGTTTTACCGCAACCTGAAGGGCCGACCACCAACAATCTCTGCTGACTATCCACCGTCAGATTGAGATCACGAATCAGCGTGCGCTGACTGCGGGGAGGCACCAGATCGGCATCCTTCACAA
>JAYKHK010000019.1:0-20964 GCA_035284785.1 Cyanobacteriota bacterium
AAAGCTTCTCGGCGTAGTCGCTAATCGCCTCGGCCCGTCCATTGCGCATGGCGGTCATCCGTTCGATCCCCGCCTCCTCCATCAGGTGTTTGGCAACGCCAAAACTCAGCAGGCCGGTGAGCAGCAAGCTCAGCAGGCTGGCCGTGAGCACCAGGGTGACGAGCTTGGAGGAGACGCTAAAGTTTTGGAAAATCTTCCTGAGCGATTGCAGCACAGGTGGGGCATTGCATAGCCTCCCGAGTGTGGCCCGCTCACGTTGGAAGTGGTGGCCAAGTCAAAAGAAATCCACAAAACTTGGTCGGGATTCCTGCGCCATTGTCCCCGTTGGAGCCCCATCCCCTCAGGGTTGGATGGTGGCCAGGGCAGCCCGGCTCTTTTCCAGGAGCGGTTGGGGCAGGTTCACGTAGCCCAACGGCTCTGCCAGCGCCTGGGCCGGCTCGCTGAGGGCGTAGCCAAACGCCTTGTTGAGGCTGGCCTGGTCGGTTGGCCCATTGCCTGTTTTGTAGAGCAAAATCCAAACGAATGTCATCAACGGATAGCCCACCCGCGGATTGTGATCCATACGGGTCAGAGCGGGCCCCAGATCGATGCTCGCCAGGGCCTCCTGCTCACTTTCGTGCGTGGGCTTCACGAGTTGGCCGGCCCCATTGGTGAGGGCCGCGATCTGCAGCGGCGACTCGGCATAGGTCTTATTCAACACTCCCAGGGCCCCATCCACTTTTTTGAGTTGGGCTGCCACGCCCTCATTGCCCTTGGCGCCGGTTCCCACGGGCCACTTCACGAGTTTGGCCGATCCCACCTGCCGCTTCCAGCTGGGGGAGATCTCTGATAGATGGGCGGTGAAATTGGCCGTGATGCCCGACCCATCGGAGCGCACCACCACCTGGATGGGCTTGGCGGCACACCCCAGCTGGCTGTAATTGGAGATGCTTCCCTCGAAGATCGCCACCAGCTGGGCCTGGCTGAGCTTGAGGTCGCAGCCCTTGTGCTGGTAGGCCACCACGTTGGCTCCCGCCGTGATGGGGAATTGCACCACGCCCCGCCGCTCCCTGGCCACCTCCTCGGCCGACATCGGCACATCGCTGGCGGCAAAATCCACCATGTTGTAGCCAAATTGCTGGATCCCGGCCCCAGAGCCCACGGATTGGTAGGTCACCTTCACGCCCTGGTTGGCCAGTTCTTCAAACCAGCGCTCGAAGAGGGGCAGCGGGGCGCTGCTCCCCGCCCCATCGAGGCTGGTCAACACGGGGGTAGGCATCCCTTCCACTCTGGTGCTTTCGGTGCGGTTGAAGCCGCAGCCTGCCGCCATCAGCAGAAAAGCCGCTGCCAGGCTTGAACGGAAAGACTGCCGTAGGCCAAGTCGCACGCCTGTCTTTGGCTAGAAAGGTTCCTCAAAATGCGGCTCCCTGCGGTCTGGAGGCAAGACCAATCCGAAACTCTTTATACTTTTTCGCACTACATAGGTTGCCCTGCTGCTGGCTCTGAGCCTCTCCCTGAGCCGCTCGCCCCTGGCTCCGACAGGAGAAGGCCCCGTTCAGCCCTCATCATGGGCATGGCGCCGGAAGAGAAAATCCAAGGCGTGGTTGCGCAGGCGGCCGTAGCGGGGATCCTGTTGGATGTCTTCGTAGGAGCGCGGCCGTGTGAACGGCACCTCCAGGATCTCGCCGATGGTGGCTGCTGGGCCATTCGTCATCATCACGATGCGATCAGCCAGGAAGAGGGCCTCATCAATGTCGTGGGTGATCATCAGCACCGTGGGCTTTTGCTCCCGCCAGATCGCCAGCAGCTCCTCCTGCAGCTCCTCCTTGGTGATGGCATCGAGAGCGCCGAAAGGCTCATCGAGCACAAGCACCGCAGGCTGCACGGCCAGAGCCCTGGCGATTGCCACCCGTTGCTTCATGCCTCCGGAGATCTGGCCCGGCCGTTTCTCGGCCGCATCCGCCAGGTGGACCATCTCCAGGTGATGGTCCACCACCTGGCGCCGCCGGGGAGGGTCCAGCTCCGGCCTGGCGGCTTTTACGGCCAGCTCGACGTTTTGGCGCACGGTCTGCCAGGGAAGCAGCGAATAGTTTTGAAACACCACCATCCGATCCGGTCCGGGCCGATCGATGGGCCTTCCTTCCAGAGTGACCTGGCCGCTACTGGGTTCCAGAAAGCCGCTCACCATGTTGAGAAGGGTGCTCTTGCCGCAGCCGGAGTGGCCGATGACACAGACGAATTCCCCCTTCCTCACCTGCAAGTTCACCTCGCGCAAGGCTTCGTAGGCCCCCCGCCGGGTGTGAAACACCTGGCCGACGTCAGCAAATTCCAGAAAGGCGTTGGCAGGGGACATCTCAGGCGCTGGCTGGGGAAGAGGAGGGAACGGTGGGGGGGCTCTCGGGCAGGGCCACTTGCGCTACAGGGGGCTGGGGGCTGCCGGGCAGGGACTTCAGATAGGCCAGGGGATCGTCCTGGTGGAAGGGCAGGCCATCGGCCAAGCTGAAGGCATGGCGATCGGGGCGCAGCACCGGGTAGCCCGCGGCTGCCAGCGCCCGGTCGCACAGATCGGGGCGATACACCTGGGCCAGCAGTTCCAGACGGTTGCTGGGGAAGGGGCACCAGCCCCATCGGCTGAATTGGCTCAGAATCCAGGCCCCTTCCGCACGGTTCGGGATGTGGGCCCGATCGGCGTGGTATCGGTTGAACGCCAACAGCTGTCGCGGGGGTTCTCCCATTCCCGTGTCGAACTGGCGTCCCAGAGCGATGGCAGCCCGGGTGCCCAGCCACTGGGGTTGACTGAGCACCCGGGTGAGTTCAGGGCGCCTGCCGCTGTCATCGCAGCGTTCCCCGGCACGCATGAGGCCCACGCAGAGGGCTTCGAGGGCCTCCGGATGGTTCGTCGCCCACGCTTCCGAACAGGTGAGCACTTTTTCTGGATGACCGCTCCAAATGTCCAGGTCGGTGGCCAGCACGAACCCCTGTCTGTCCTCCACAGCTTCGGCCACGCGGTAGCGACCAGCGATGAAGCCGTCGATCTGCTCGCTGCGCAGCGCCCCGTGCATGGCCATGGGGGAGAGCACGGGAAAGGTCGCCTGCCGTTCAGGATCCAGGCCACCTGCGGCCAGCCAATGGCGCAGCAACAGTTCGGCGATGCCGTGGCGTTGGGGCACGGCGATGCGCAAGGCCTCGCTGCGCTGGCTCAAAAGGCGCGCCAGGCTCTCACGATCCCTCACCCCCATGGGCAAAAACGATCGGGCCAGGCACAGGGCGTTGCCATTGCGGCTCACGGTCATCGGAGTGATGGCGGGCCAGGGCTTTTGGCCCCCCAGCCCCAAAGCCAAAGCCAAGGGGCTGGTGGCGGCGGTGATCGCCCCATCCAATTCCCCGGCCACCAGCCTTTCCTCCAGCCGCTCCCAGCTGGCAAAGGGCACGGTTACCACCTGCACCCGGCTGGCATCAAAGAGATTGTCCGCCAGGGCCAGGGCGAGGGGCGCGATGTCGAGGCCAGGGATCACCCCAAGGCGCACGCTGGTTGCTGCGCTTGGGCGTGCTGATTGCACGGTTGCCGTCGACGTGAGAGCCAGCTCCTTCTCGCGCTCGGCGCGCCGTTGGCGCAGGCGCCTCTGCTGTTGCAGGAAACCGATCAGCTCGGTGCGCAGCTGGTAATACTGCGGGTGATCCATCACCTCCAACCGCCGGCGCGGCCGTGGAATGGGCACCTCCAGGATCTGGCCAATCTCGGCCTCCGGCCCGTTGGTGAGCATCACGACCCGGTCTGACAGGAGCAGGGCCTCATCCACGTCATGGGTCACCATCACCGTGGTCACCCCGGATTCCTGGCAAATCCCCATCAGCTGCTCCTGAAGGTTGCCGCGGGTCAGGGCATCCAAGGCGCCGAAGGGCTCATCGAGCAGCAACAGCCTGGGCCGAATGGCCAGGGCCCGGGCGATGGCCACCCGTTGTTTCATGCCCCCGGAGAGCTCACCAGGCAGCTTGTCGGCCGCTGGGGCCAGCCCCACCATGGCGATGGCCTGCTCAACGATGGCCTGGCGTTGGGCCGCGCTCTCATGGCCCATCACCCGATTGACAGCCAGGGCAATGTTTTGCCGCACGCTCTGCCAGGGGAGCAGCGAATAGTTTTGAAACACCACCATGCGGTCGGGGCCAGGCTCGGTGACCTGCCTGCCATCCATCAGGATGCCGCCTGAGCTTGCCTGGCTGAGGCCGGCGAGCAGGTTGAGCAGGGTGCTCTTGCCGCAGCCGGAGTGGCCGATCAGGGAGACAAATTCCCCTTCGGCGATCTCCAGGTCGATGTCCTTGAGGGCGACGTAGCGACCCCCATTGGCGAGGGGAAAGACCTGGGTGACGTCATCGACCGTGAGGAAAGAGGCCATTTCAGTTGGTCCCCCGTGCCACACGCCGGCCCACCCAAGCCACCAGTCGATCGAGGGCCAGGCCCACCAGACCGACGTAGAGGATGGCCAGGATGATTTGGCTGGAGCTGGCATCGCCGCCAGCGTTGTAAGCATCCCAGATGAAATAGCCGATGCCACCGTCAGCCTTGAGCATCTCGGCAGCCACAATCGCCAGCCAGGCCAGACCCACGGCAATGCGCAGCCCTGTGAAGACATAGGGCACGGTCGCCGGGATCACGATGTTGCGGATGTACTCGCCTTTGCGCAACCGCAGCACCCTGGCCACATTGGTGTAATCCTGCGGGATTTCGCGTATGCCCACGGCCGTGTTGATGATGATCGGCCAGATGGCGGTGATGAAGATCACGAAGATGGCCGAGGTGGTGGCGTCTTGAAACACCATCAGGGAGATGGGAAACCAGGCCAAGGGAGGCACGGTGCGCAGCACCTGGATCACCGGATCCAAGCCTTTGCCGATAAAACGGCTCAGACCAAGCAGACCGCCGATGCTCACGCCAACCACGGCAGCCAGGCCATAGCCCAGGGCCACCCGCTGCAGGGAGATCAGGATCTGCCAGCCCAGGCCCTTGCTGGTGCCCCCGTTATCAAAGAAGGGCTGACTGATGTAGGGGTTCCAGGTGTCGGCGACCACGTTGATGGGTCCGGGCAGGCGCGACACCCCGAGCACGAGGGAAAGAAGCTGCCAGAGCAGGAGGAATCCGCCGATGCAAACGATGTAGGGCAGCAGGGGACGCAGCCCCGCACGCTGGCGCTGCCGCGGACGGGAGGGAGAAGCGAGCGTCATCTTCAGCTCAAGGCCTTGATTTTCAGCCCGTCGAGATAGGCCTTGGGATTTTCTGGATCAAACACCACTCCGTCGAAGAAGGTTTCCTTGCCGCGGGAGTCACTGCTCGGGATGTCCTTGGCTCGACCAATCGCCGTCGCGGCTTCCTTCCACAGATCTGCCCGGTTCACTTTGTTCACCAGGGCATTGATGTCGGTGTTGGCTGGCAGGTAGCCCCAACGCATGTCTTCCGTCACGAACCAGGCATCGTGACTCTTGAAGGGGAAAGAGGCATCACCATCCCAGAAGAGCATGGTGTAGGGACTATTTTTGACGACGCGACCGTCGCCATAGTCGACCGTGCCAGAGAGGCGGGGTTTGATATCAGCGACGTTTGCCTTGATGTATTTGTCTTGGGCGACAATTTCGCACATCTCATCAAGGTTGGCGGGGTCTTGGCACCAGATTTGCGCCTCCTGAATGGCCATCAGCACCGCCTTGGCAGCTTTGGGGTGCTTGTCGACCCAGTCGGCGCGCATCGAAAAGGATTTCTCGGGATGCTTGTTCCAAATCTCACCGGTTTGGGTGGCGGTGTACCCCAGCTTTTTGTTCACCAGCCGCTGGTTCCAAGGTTCGCCCACACAGAACACATCCATGGTGCCGGTCTGCATGTTGGCCACCATCTGAGGAGGGGGAACCACCACCAGGTCGGCGTCCTTGTTGGGATCAATGCCATTGGCAGAGAGCCAATAGCGCATCCACAGATCATGCGTTCCGCCTGGGAAGGTCACAGCGGCCTTCAATTTTCTGCCCAAGCTCTTGGCGGCCTTGGCCAGGCCCTCTTTGTTGTTCACCGTGAGCTTCTCGTCAAGCAGGTCCTTTGAGGCGCTGATCGCCTGCCCCTGGGTGTTGAGCCTTGCCAGGGTGTACATCGGAAGGGCCTGCTTGCTCTTGGTGATCTTCCCGGCCGCCAGCAGCAGTGGCATCGGCGAAAGAATGTGGGCCCCATCAATGCCTCCCCTTTCGCCGCCCAGTTCCAGGTTGTCGCGAGTGACGGCCCAGGACGTTTGCTTCATCACCTTCACGTCGGGCATGCCGTGCTTGGCGAAGAAGCCTTTTTCCTTGGCGATGATCAGCGGCGAGGCATCGGTGAGGGCGATGAAGCCCAGCGTGACGCCCTTCACCTCCGTGTCCCCACCTCCGGCTGCGGTGGATGCGCCCTCCTTCTTCTCGCTGGTGGCAGGCGGTTGGCCGCCGCAGGCGGCTAACACCACACTGCTCACCGCCGTACCGGCGGCGGTGAGCAGAAAACGGCGACGGGAGAAGTTGGCCATAACCTGGACGGGGATGGTTGGGATGGGGAACAACAGGACAACGTTGTTTGCGCCACATGGAGAAAACTGCCATGGGCACTGCGATTTGGGCGATGAAAGATGCGGTTGAATCCGCCTGAGACGGCCCTGACCAAGCCCACGGATCAGTGCTCTGATGGAACAAACCACCGGCGAGTGGGAGAGCGGACCGGTGGGGTTAAGCGTGCTTCAAAAGGAAGCGCACGATTGAAAGACTGGGCTGGCGCCAATGCTGACCAACCGAGCCATCGAAGCATTCGGTCCGGGATCACGATGTCTTAACGGCTACGAAACGCCGGGTGGGCTCGGCTCCCTGGCCCCGCCCTCGAACTCCTCCAGGGCCTTGGCCAGGTTGCGGTGCTCATGGCCCGGATGGCTCAGCTTCACCAGGGCAAAGCGTTGCAGCTCGTCGAGGCTGCGCCAGGTCTCGCCGGTGAGGGGGAACCCCAGCTGCAGGCAGGACGCCGCCAATACCTCCGGAATCTCTTCCCCCCGCTGCCAGGCGGTTTCCAGCGCTTGTGGCAAGGGGCTGGCCGGCCCCTGCGGCAGGGTGTGGCTGCGTTCCAGAAGCCACAAGCGCAGATCCTCAATGGCCGCAGGATGGTCTGGCCAAGCCAACAGCCGCTGCCGCTCTGCGCTCGAGAGGCCATGCCAGTGCACGAGTTTGAGCTTGACACCCGCTAGATCGAGCTTGCGCCGCACGGCCATGGGGAGGCAGCGCAGATCTCCAGCGAAGTCGGCCTCAAAGGCAAACACCCGGCTGGCCAGGTTTTGGGACGCGGGCTCGATGGGGAGGCTCATGCGGCTAATTCTTGCCGGCAGCGCTCGCCGGCCTGGGCCAACAGCAGGGCACGCGCCTGCTCCAGGGCCGCGGGCAGGCTGCTGAATTGATCGCTCTGCCAGAGCAGACAGCCCAGATTCCAAAGCAGGGCTTCCGCCAGAGGGCCCTCCCCGCGCAGAGCTGCCAGGGCCTGCTCCCGCCAGGTTTCGAGGTTGTGCCAGGCCACCTCTGGAGCCGTGATGCCATGGTCGCGCGGATGGAGCACCAGCCGCTCACTGTGCTCTCCTCGCAGCCGGGCTGCGATGCCAGCGCGGGTGGTGGGCAGATCGGTGGAGCCTTCCAGCCCCTTGATCGTGAGCACGTCGGTTTCTCCGCAGGCCCGCAGGGCCTGCCAGGCCCGTTGTTCCGTGGGGGGGTGCACGAAGCCGCTGACCAGCAGGCGTTCGCCTTGGTGAGGGGTCCAGAGAAGTTCCAGGCTGGCCACCGGCGGACGCTTGCCGATGAGGTCGCGGGTGCGCACCAGGCCCTCTGCGGCGGGGAAGTGCAGGGGTTGGTGGGTGAGGGCCAGGTTGTGGCGGTCCAGCCGTTCCTGCACCTGCTTCAGGCTCCGCTCCTGCCAGGTGATGCCCAGGGCTTCGAAGAGTTCCGCCAAGGTGACGCCGTACTTCACCGGCATGGGTGAGCCGCCATGCAGCACCATGGGCAGCCCCGCCGCCGCCAGGGTGAGAGCCACGAGCGGCAGCAGGGGGGCGGTCCGGCTGCGACCGTCGTAGGGCACCCCGAAGCAAAGAGCCCGTCGGCCCGGTGTCGAGAGGGTTGGCCCTTCTGATCGAAACGTGTCGAGCATGCCGCTGAGCTCCTCTGGCGAGGGCCTGCGGATGCGGTGTGCGATCAGAAAGGCCCCCAGTTGGGCGGGATCCACAGTGCCGGAGAGCATCAGCGCCATGGCTTCGCGGGCTTCCTCCCGGGTGAGCCCCGAGCTGGTGTGCTCGCCGCTGCCCACCTTGCCGATCAACTCGCGGAAGCGGGCTTGCTGGGGGCCCAGGGCCGTCAAATGGGTGGTGCGGCGGTCGCCATTTCCCGTCCGTCCTCCCTCCCCCACTGTGGTGTTTGGTAGCGGTTGCAACAAGACATCGCCCTTCCTTGCAGCACATTGTGGCTGGAGAGCGGTCAAGCGTTGCCGGTCAGTGGCCTGATCTGCAGCGGGTTCCCCTGCCCCCTCCGCTCCATGCCCTCCCCCGCTGTGCCGGGCGCCTCCTCCCCATCAAAAGAGGGGAATCGTTCTCCGGCCCTCAACAAAATCGAACAGGCCAAGGCTGAGTCTTGCGGCCTTTCCCTGGAGCCCCGTCTCGGGGAGCTGGCTGCCGCCGGCTGGGAGAGCCTGGACGAGGCCACCCTCACCATTCACCTCAAGTGGCTAGGCATTTTCTTCAGGCCCGTCACGCCAGGCCGCTTCATGGTGCGGCTGCGCCTGCCCAATGGCACGATCCATGCTTCACAGCTGGAGTCCCTCGCCGATGTGGTGGATCGCTGTGGTGAACATGGCAGCGCCGACATCACCACCCGCCAAAACCTGCAGCTGCGCGGCTTGTTGCTCGAAGACATGCCGCCGCTGTTGCAGGAGCTGGAGCGGGTCGGCCTCACCAGCCGCCAATCCGGCCATGACAATCCCCGCAATGTGACGGGCAATCCCCTGGCTGGGATCGACCCTGAGGAGGTGGTCGACACCCGCCCGCTGGTGGCGGCCATTCAAGAGGTGCTGCTCGGACCTGAAGGCCCCCGCAACCTGCCGCGCAAGTTCAATGTGGCTGTGGGTGGCGCATCCGACAGCTTCCTCTTGCACAACGACCTCGCTTTCCTGCCTGCCTTCCACGGGGAGGACTTGGGGTTCACGGTGATGGTGGGTGGATTTTTTTCGGGGCAACGCAATGAACTGGCCATCCCCTTGGGGGTTTGGTTGCCCGCTGAAGCCGTGCCGGGGTTCACGCTGGCCGTGCTCAAGCATTTCGAGCGCTGTGGTGATCGAGCCGTGCGCACCCGCACGCGCTTGATGTATCTCATCGATTCCCTCGGACTAGAGACCTACCGCCAGGCCGTCTTGGACGGCCATCGCCAGCTGCGGGGCTCGCAGGAGGCAGCGGCGCTTCGCCCCCATGACGGCAGCCATCTGGTGAATCGCCCTCCCCGCGATGTCTGCGGCGTGCACCCTCAGAAACAGGAGGGTTTGTGCTGGGTGGGGCTCAATGTTCCCTTGGGTCGTCTCGATGCTGCGGCGATGGCCGATCTGGCCCAGCTGGCCAGGGCCTTTGGTTCTGGCGAGTTGCGGCTCACCGAAAGTCAAAACGTGGTGATCAGCGATGTGCCTGCCGAGCGGATCGAAGCTTTGAAGGCCGAGTTGGCCATGGGCCAGCGGCCCCAAGCCTTTCAGCTCCACCCTGGCCCTCTCATGGCGGAGGCCGTGAGCTGCACCGGCAACCGTTATTGCAGCTTTGCCCTCATCCCCACCAAGACCACCGCCCAGCAGGTGGTGGAGGAGTTGGAGCATCGCTTGGAGCTTCCCCACCCGGTGCGCACCCATTGGACGGGCTGTCCCAATGCCTGCGGTCAGCCCTACATGGGACAGATCGGCTTGATGGGAGCCAAGGCCCGGCTTGACGGCCAGATGGTGGAAGCGGCCAAAATCTTCCTGGGGGGGTCCATGGGGCCCCAGCCCCGATTGGCTGAATTGCACCACAAGGGCGTGCCCCTCGAGGAGCTCACGGATGCGCTGGAGAGCCTGCTGGTGGAGCAGTTCGGTGCCAAGCGGCGCCTGCCTTCCTCGTGAGGGCGCCCAGGGATGGAGTCCACCAGTTTCTCCGACGGGCGGCCATGCTCTGCCGATATGGACGATCCACAGATTCCATCTCCTGGAGATCGGCATGGTCGGCCACGCCATAAAGCAGATGAATGATCCGATCTGGATCCAGCTCGAGGGCCGCCGCTTCCTGCCAGAGCCTCGTGGTGCGGGCCTGGTCCGCCTGCACAAACTGCGCCTCGGCCAACTGGCGGGTGATCAGATAGAGCAGCTGGCACTGCTTGCGAGCCGAAAAGCTCAGATCCTCTGCACTGCACGCAGCTGGGTACCTGCGCCCAAGGGGTTGGTTTTCCACAGGTTGTCCTCCTGGGGGCAGGGGTGTCAGCCCTCACTCTGGCCACAGCGTGAGTTCCAGGAGGGGGCGCGGCATGACTTGCCATGAAACGTATCGATCGCTACAGAGTCAACCCGCCGCTGGCGCGATGTGGGCAGCTCCAGTCCACTCTCCAGGCGGATTTGCCATCGTGAAGCCCCAGCCCCTCTCAGCCGCCGTGGCTCTCTCCCAAGGCCCGCCTGCCGACTTGGTGGACCAGCTTCCCCCTCCAGGCAGTCCGGATCGCTGGCCCTGGTTGCAGCAGTTGCGACGCCAACGTCACCTCCCCCTCGAACCCTGGCTGTTGGCCCTGGAGAGCGGCCAGCTGGCGCCTCACCAGGATGTGATGGCGGTGCTGGCGGATCACCTCAACGGGCCAGCCATGGCCCGCCTGTTGCACTGGTGGCTCCTTACGGAGCCCAGGGATCCCGCCCTTCCTTCCCTGATCGTGCCCAGGCGCGACCCCCAGGCTCTTGTCGCCCTGCGACAGGCCTGTGCGGCGGGCGGCGCCGATCGGGAGGCGCTCGTGCCCCTGTTGCCGTTGTTGGGCTGCCAACGGGATGCGGCAGATTTCCCCCTGCTGCAACGCCTGGCATTGGAGCCTGGTTCGTTGCGGCTGCGCCAAGCTGCCCTTGAGGGGCTGTGTCGAGGACTTGCCATCTGGCCGCGGCCGGCCCTGCGGCGCACCCTGCAGGTGCTCGCCCGGGATCTCCATCCCCCCCTGGCCGCGGCGGCTGTGGATGCTCTGGCCCGCTTGCCTCAGGCCCGTCCCGCCCTGTGCTCCCTGGCTCGACAAGCTCTCGATCCCGATGTTGCCGCCCGTCTCGCCCGGCGCTTGCAGCGGTTGTCTCCCGCCCCACTGGTGCTCATCGTCCATGGCCGCTCCGGGGGGGCCGTTCCACCGGAGCTGGCCTCGCTGGCCCTGGAGCTTGAGGAGCTGCGGGGGAGGCCGGTGATCCTGGAGACCCTCACGGCGGCGGAGCCGCCTCCCCTCCTTTCCCCGACGCCCGAGCTGACCACGCTCGTGCCTTTGTTCCTTCTGCCGGGCGGCCATGTGCGCCGAGATCTGCCTGGGCGGCTGCGCCGTTGGCGGGACGCCGGGCCAGTGCGGGTGTTGCCCTTCCTTGGCGCCTGGCCTGCTTGGCAGGCCCATCTGGCCGCAGAACTCCAGAGGCTGGCGGCCCAGCAGGAGGGTGCCAGGCCCCTGTTGGTGCACCATCCTGTGGAAGGATCCCTGCCCCAGCGCTACCTGGCCCACCTCGCTTCCCACTGCGGTGCCCGCTGCCTGGCCGTTCCCTACTCGGCTGCAGACGGGGCGCAGCTGCCCCCCCTGCCGGAAGCCCCAGCCCTTCCCCTGGCCCTGGCCGCCAGTCGCCTCACCGATGGCCTCGGGGCCTGGCTGGGCGCCCCCCTGTTGGCACGCCCCCACTGCCGTCGGGCGCTGCGAGAGCTCCTCGTGGAGCTGCCATGAGCCCAAACAACGAGGACCGCATCGAGCCCCTTGGCACGGTGTTTCTGGTGGGGGCCGGCCCTGGCGACCCCGAGCTTCTGACGGTGAAAGCCCACCGCCTGCTCAGCAGCTGCGATGCCCTGGTTTACGACTCTCTGGTGCCCCAGGCTCTGTTGGATTTGGTGCCCAAGGGCTGTGAATGCCGCTTTGTGGGCAAGCGTCGGGGGCACCATTCCGTTCCCCAGCCCAACATCAACGCGGTCTTGGTGGAATTGGCCCAACGCCATCGCCGCGTGGTGCGGCTCAAGGGGGGGGATCCCTTCCTTTTCGGCCGGGGTGGCGAAGAGGCGGCCCATCTCGTGGCCCGCGGGGTGCCCGTGGAGGTGGTGCCGGGCGTGACGGCTGGGATCGCCGCCCCGGCCTATGCCGGGATCCCGGTGACGCACCGGCGGGCGGGCTCCAGCGTCACCTTCGTGACCGGGCATGAGGAGATCGACAAGGGGCGACCTGGCGTCGACTGGCGCGGCCTGGCCCGCAGCAGTGATGGCCTGGTGATCTACATGGGGTTGCACAATCTGCGCCGCATTTGCGAAGAACTCTTGGCCGGGGGGCTGGCTCCCTCCACTCCCGCTGCGGCCATCCAACAAGGCACGGTGCAGGGTCAACGCATCGTGTTGGCCCCATTGGCGGATTTGGCGATTCGGGTGGAGGAGGCGTGCCTGGCCTCGCCAGCCATCATTGTGATCGGAGCGGTGGTGGCCCAGCGGGTGGCCGCCTGTGCTCCCACGCCTGCCGAAGTGGTGATGCCCATTCCTCTTTGAGCCCGCTTGTTGAACTGCCCGCAAAATCCGGTGTTTTGTAGCCAAACTCACCCAATCCGTGATCACGGTTCGGTTCACTGGTTCATTCGTCGTCGTTGGTTCAGGGGCTCCCCTCACCGCGACCCCCTCTCCTTTTCGTCTCCCGCCCCAGCCCAGCTGCTGGTCCGCCCGCCATGACCGCCACCCTGTCAAACCGACAACCCAGCCCCCAAGCCTTTCCCATGCCCGACCTCAGCGAGCAAGGCCAGAGCGTGCCCCGTCAAGCACCGATGTTTGAACTCATCCCCTACGAAAAGTTTCGGGACACGCCGGCAGTTCGCTTCTTTGACATCACTGTGGCCACCTCGAATGCCAGGGATTTGGTGGTGCACACCGGCCCAGCGGTCAGCCCTCCCAACGACCCGGAGACCGGCGCTTGGCAGTTTTACCTCCACCCGCACCAGGAGGACAATCTGCTGGCCATGCACGGGGGACGCACCTTTTATCTGGTCAATTTGGGGTGGAATTATCCGTACCACATCGTTCGACTGGACTGTGGTGGTGACATTTTGCGCATTCCGCCCGGCACGTTCCACCGTTCAGTGTCCGACCCTGATGGCTCCCTCGTGCTCAACCAAGCCGTGCGCGACGAGGGCGCCAGCGTGTTGCGTGAGTTTCGCGTCTACAACAGTTCACGGATTCCTCGGCTGTTTGCTGTCACCTCCAAAACAGCCCCCCTGCCGAAGTTGCACGGGCTCAATTGGTGAGGCCCAGCCCCTCAAGGCGGAGATCCAGGGTGACCGCCTCCGCCGCTTCGCGTCCTCGCCAAGCGTCTTCGGTCTTGGCTTGAAGAGGATCCGTGGCCTCCAGGGCCACGGGCAAAAATTGGTGTCCACTCGGGGTGAGCTCGAAGGCTTCCACCCCTGTTGGGCTTCCCACCAGCAACCTCAACGGCTGATCGGGGGCAATGCCGGGATGGAGACAGGGGTAGAGCCGGTGTAGTCGATAGCGCACGGCCAAGAGCGAGGACGGATCAGGTTCCAGCTCAACAGGCCTCCCCTGCAGAGCCAGCCAACAGTGGTCGCGGAACAGGTCGTTGGCGGTGACCTCAAAACGACGCAGGGAGCCATCCACAAAACGGCTGGTGAAACCTCCCTCCCTGGGAAAGTCGCAGATCAAGGGCCAGGGCTCCAGCGCTGGCCGCAGCTCCAGGCGGGCCTTTGCCCCCGTTGCTGTGGGTGGGCCTTCCCACTCCAGCAGAGGGGGAAACCGCCACTGCCAGAGTTCTCGGAAAGGCTCCGGATCCAGGACCAAATCGGCCCTCGCCAAGTCCGCCAACACCGCCTCGAGATCGGCCCAGAGCTGGCTGGGCAGCAGGCAGCGATCGTGCAGGCTCGCTCCCCAATCCCGCAGACGCCCCGGTCGGTGGGCCGGGTCGAGCAGATAGACCGCCAAGCTGTTCCACAACAGGGCGATGGCTTGGGTCCAGGCCAGCTTCGGCAGGCTCTCGAGGGCACGGAACTCAATCAGACCCAGGCAACCAGCTGGCGTTCCTGGGTTCCAAAACTTGTCAAAGCTGATCTCACTGCGGTGGTTGTTGCCGCTGCGATCGGCATGGAGATGGCGCAAGGTTTCGCCAATCAGGGCGCGATGATCTCCCCAGGGTTCCAGGGAGGGCAGCTCTTCGGCCCGCTCGAGCTGACGATAGGCCAGCTCCAGATCGAAGATGCTGCTGGCCGCCTCGTCGGGTCTCGGAGCCTGGGAGGCTGGACCAACGCAGGAGCCGGTGAAGAGATAGCTCAGGCTCGGGTGGTGTTGCCAGTAACGCAGCAAGCCCGCCAGCCAGGCGGGCCGCGGAAAAAAGGGATTGGTCGCCAAGTTGGGTCCACCCCAAAGCAAATGGTTGCCGCCTCCCGTGCCCTCCTCGGCGCCGTGCTCCGCCTCCTTCCAGCTGCGCAGGCCCACGCGCAGGCCGGCCGTCTCGATGCACTCCAGCCATTGGGCGTAGTCACCCCAGCCTTGGCAAACGGGCAGGTTGATCTCCAGCACCCCGGGATCAGCCGTCAGCCCAAGCACCTGCCAATGGTCATCGCAATCGCTGGGCAGCATTCCACTCAATCGAGGTTCCGCCAGGCCCTCCAGGCTGTCGGTCACCGCCTGCAGAAGCGCCTGAAGGGGCTGGCGCAGCAGGGGGGGCAGAAACAGCTCCCAGCTTCCCTGACCCAGCTCGAGGGTCAGCACCTGGCAGGGGAGATCCCGAGGAAAGTGGGCCAGGGGAAGCCGGAGCCCGGCCGGTCCTGGCGCGCCGCTGAGCTCTCGCAGTTCCCCCGCCAAAGGCCAGGCTCCCGCTTGCCAATGCCAGTTCTTGGAGGGGGCGTCGGGGGGAGGTTCTGCGGCGGTGAGCGGTGCAGCCCACACCCGCCGCTCTGGATCGAGGGGATCGCGCAGAGACAGGGGCTGCAACCTCACCCCCAAGCGCTTGCCCAGCCGTTCCAGCCAGGCAGAGGCCTGGTCTGCCCGCAGGGGAGAAAAAATCTCCTGGGTTGGTTTCGTCTGCGCTCTGCTCACCAGGGGGGAGCCATCGGCTTGGCGGAGGAGGCGCAGGGCCCAGCGCGGGTTGACTTCGCCGGCGTAAAGCTTGCCCGGGCAGTAAAGGAGAGTGCTGCCTGGCCACACGGTCTGGCGGAACACCTCCGCGAGGCGGCGGGCAATGGGAAGTTTGGTGGGGCCATCCGCGGTGATCGTCCACTCGGGACCCTCCGGGTTCAGCGGAACCAGGGTGGGCTCGCCCCCAACCGTCAGTTGGATTCCAGCAGCAGTCAGACGGTCCTGGACCCTTTCGGCCAGAGTTTCCATCCAGGGAGTCATCGACGGTGGCTCACGCTTCAGGGATCATCCACCACCAGGGGGGACGGCTTCCGCTGACTGGGCGAGGTGGGGTTCAGGGCTGCTTGAGGCGACAGGCACGGGTGCCACCTTCCAGATGCGTTCGGCATACTCCCGAATCGAGCGATCGGATGAGAAGAACCCGCAACGGGCTGTGTTCAGCACAGACATGTGCGTCCACCGCTCGCGATCGAGCCAGGCCGCGTCCACGTCGTTTTGGGCGCGACGGTAGTCGCTGATGTCGGCCATCACTCGGAAGGGATCGCTGCTGCAGAGATTGGAGAGCAGGGGGTGGAAGAGCTCCCGATCCCCTTCACTGAAGTGGCCAGATCCAATCAAATCGATCGCGGCTCGGGTGAGCGGCTCATTCTCTAGCCAGGGCATGGGGTGGTAGCCGCTGCGGTTGAGGGCAGCCAGCTGCTCGGCTGTGTGGCCAAAGAGGAAGAAGTTGTCGCTGCCCACCCTGTCTCGGATCTCAATGTTGGCCCCATCCAGGGTGCCGATGGTGAGCGCGCCATTGAGAGCCATCTTCATGTTGCCCGTGCCGGAAGCCTCCATGCCCGCCGTGGAGATCTGTTCGGAAAGATCCACGGCGGGGTAGATGCGATGGCCGAGGCTGACGCTGAAGTTGGGGAGAAACACCACCCGCAAGCGGCCATCCATGGCCGGATCAATGTTGACGATGTCAGCGATGCCCACGATCAAGCGGATGATCAGCTTGGCCATGGCATAGCCCGGTGCGGCCTTGCCGCCAAACACCACCGTGCGCGGTGGCAGGTCCTCGCCGGAGCGCAAGCGCAGGTAGCGCTCCACCAGCTGCAGGGCAGCCAGATGCTGCCGCTTGTATTCGTGGATGCGTTTCACCTGCACATCGAAGAGGCTGGCGGGATCGACGAGCACCCCTGTCTGTTGGCGGATGGTTTGGGCGAGGCGCTCCTTGGCATGCCCCCGCACCGATTGCCACCGTTCCAGGAAGCCGGGCTCCTTGGCCAGAGGCTCGAGCTTGGAGAGCTGATCGAGATCGCTTCTCCAATCCGTGCCGATGCAGTCATCGAGCAGGCTGGCCAGATGGGGGTTGGAAACGGCCAGCCAGCGGCGCGGGGTGACGCCATTGGTGATGTTGCAGAAGCGCTCAGGCCAGATCCGGGCAAAGTCGTGAAACAACTGTTGCTGAAGCAACTGGCTGTGCAGCTCCGCCACCCCATTCACTTGGTGGCTGCCGACGACGGCGAGATGGGCCATGCGCACTTTGCGCTGCGGTCCCTCCTGGATGAGCGAGAGCTTTTCCAACATCTCTGGTTTGCCGGGGTAGCGCAGGCGCACCATGCGCAGAAAACGGGCATTGATCTCAAAGATGATTTCCAGCTGCCGGGGCAGCAATTGCTGAAACAGCTCCAATCCCCAACACTCCAGGGCCTCTGGCAGGAGGGTGTGGTTGGTGTAGCTGATGCTGCTGGTGGTGATCCCCCAGGCGGTATCCCAATCGACCCCATGCACATCGATCAACAAGCGCATCAGCTCAGCGACGGCGATGGCGGGATGGGTGTCGTTGAGCTGCACCGCATATTTCTTGTGGAAGTCGCGCACGCTCATGCCCTGACCCTTCAGGATGCGGAACATGTCTTGCAGGGAACAGGAGACAAAGAAGATCTGCTGGCTCAGCCTCAACCGCTTGCCCTGCTCCATTTCATCGTTGGGGTAGAGCACCTTGGAAAGGGTTTCTGACTGCACCTTGTGCAGCACGGCCCGGGTGTAGTCGCCCGCGTTGAAGGAGGCAAAGTCAAAGTCTTCCGGGGCGTGGGCCGACCACAGCCGCAGGGTGTTGGCCGTGCGCACGCCATAGCCAAGGATCGGGGTGTCATAGGCGACGCCGATCACCGTTTGGCCACCGATGATCACCGGATAGCTCCACTCTGGCCGGATCACCTCCCAGGGGTTGCCCCTGGCCAGCCAGGGGTCTGTGCTTTCCACCTGGCCACTGGGGCCGATCTGCTGGCGGAAGATGCCGAATTCGTAGCGGATCCCGTAGCCGATCGCTGGCAGCTCCAGGGTGGCCATCGACTCCTGGAAACAGGCCGCCAGGCGCCCCAGACCACCGTTGCCAAGGCCCGGCTCCGGTTCCTCTGCGATCAGTTGGTCGAGGGAGAGGCCCAGCTCAGCGCAGGCGGCCTCGGCTTCCTTGTGGAGGCCAAGGTTCACCAGGTTGTTCTCCAAATGGGGGCCTAGCAGGTATTCCGCTGAGAGATACACCGCGGTGCGCACGGTTTGATTGGTGTAGGTCTCGGCCGTATCCACCCAACTCGCCAGCAATCTGTCACGCACCGCCAGGGCGAGGCAGAGATAGTGATCGTGGATGGTGGCGAGGGCTGGGGCCTTGGCTTGGCTTAAGAAAAGGTGGCGTCGCATGTCCGCCGCCAGCGGGTTCGCGGCGGAGCTGAGTGAGGACAGAGGAGTCGCGACCATGTGCTTAAGCAACCAAAGCTGCACCCGTCATGGCGCGGCATGGGGCGTGTCGCTGAAGCATTGGCTACCAGCCGAGAGTCTGGGGGCGATTTCTTCACCCTGGCCAGGTGGGGGCTCGGGATCGAGCACCTCGGCGTGAATGCTCCATTTCAGCTCGCTCTCGACGGGCGTGGCCCCGGAGAAACTGCCCGACACCGCTGCGGTGAGGTTGGCTTTCGAGGAGGTGGCCAACACGATGTAGCGATCATCGATCAGCCCCTTGCCACTCGGGTCGAACCCTCGCCAGCCCGCGCCGGGGAGATAAACCTCGGCCCAGGCATGGAGGTCGTACTCCTTCGGCTTGGGTTCCACCAGGTGGTAGCCGCTGACGAAGCGGGATGGGAGCCCCACACAGCGGCAGGATTCGATCATCAACATCGCCAGATCGCGGCAGGAGCCAACCCTTTCCTTCAGGGTGCGGCCCGCCGGCCAGGCCGGGCCGACGTGGCGCTGGGTGTATTTCACTCGATCCTGAATGATGGCCACCAGCTGGTTGAGAAAGGGCACGGCCAGCTGCTCACAGCCTGTCAAAGCTTCCTGGGCCAGGTCGACTGCGGCGGGGTCGTGCTGGCCATTGGGCAGCCAACCCTCCAGCGCACCCATCAGATCACCATTGAGATGGCCCACCGGGTAGGGCAGCAGGGGCGGGCTCACCTCCAGGCACATCTCCAGAGGGGGGGCTGCCTGGGTGATCACCTCGCTATGGGCTTGCACCACAAATCGATCCGTGCTGCCGAGAAAGCGGGCCCGCAGAATTTCATCCCCGCTGGCGGCCATCAGCGGGTAGAGCGTGTCGGGCTCGGGCGTGATCGCCAGCTTGAACTGCACCAGCCGTTGGAAGCCATGCCCCCTGGGTTTGAGGCAGAAGCGATGGGGACCCAACAGGATGGGGGCTGAGTAGCGGTAGTGGAGTGAATGGTTTATGTGGGCGCGCATGCTGGCTCGGGGTTGACCTGGGAGCTCGTTGGGGAGGCGATGAAATACCGCTTCTCAATCAGCAGGTGCAATCGGTTGAGATCCTGCTGGAGGTGGTCGATCGCTTCATGGAGACCACGGGAGATCAGTTCTTCAATGCGGGTGTAACTCCAGCGCGCCAGGGTGAGGCCAGCCAGGCACTCCAGTTCATCCGGTGCGCCGGGAACGGAACTGCCGCGGATGATGCGCAGGGTTTCATTGATCCGCTCCAGGCAGTAGCGCACCGAGCGAGGGAAGATGGGGTCTAAAAGGAGGAAGTTGGCCACCGCTTGTGGGGCGATGGCTCGCTGTTGGGACTGGCGAAACATTTGGTAGGCCCCGGCTGTGCGAAGCAGGGCAATCCACTGGAGCTCGTCGAGCACCCCACCCACATCTTCATTGGAGGGAAGGAGTAGAAAATATTTCACGTCGAGGATGCGGGTGGTTTTGTCGGCCCGCTCCAGCAGCCGCCCGAGCCGACTGAACTGCCAGGAGAGATCGCGGCTCAACGTGGCATCGGTAACGCCATAGAACAATTGGCAATCTCTGCGGATGATGCGCAACTGCTCCTGAGGAGGTTGCTCCCAATAGTCGGGCTCCTGCAGACCCCAATAGCAGCCGTTGATCTGCTCCCACATTTCGGTGGTGATCACATCCCGGATCTGGCGCGCATTTTCGCGGGCAAACGTGATGCAGTTCACGACGCTGCTTGGGTTGTCAATCTCCCTGACGAGAAAATTCACTACATCTTGGGGATTGCCGCTGGGATAGAGCTTGTCGAAGAGCTCCCGGTCGCCACTGGCATCGATCAGCGGCAGCCAGGGTTCCGCGCTGCCCGGGGGGCAGTCCAGCGCCATGGCTTCACTCACTTCGACAAAACGGGAAATGTTCTCCGCCCGCTCCACATAGCGATTAATCCAGTAGAGAGAATCGGCAACGCGGCTCAGCATGACAGGGCCTCCCCAGCCTCAACAATGGAATCATCCACAATCCAAGTGTCTTTGCAGCCTCCACCTTGGGAAGAATTCACCACAAGGGAGCCCCGTCGCAGCGCGACGCGTGTGAGCCCGCCCGGTGTGACCCAGTTGCTTTTGCCGCGCAGCACATAGGGCCGCAAGTCGACGTGGCAGGGGTAAATCTCACCCTCGCTGAGGGAGGGAACTGTGGAGAGTTCCAGGGTTGGCTGGGCAATGTAGTTGCGAGGGTCGGCCTCAATTTTTGAGGCGAAGATGGCGATCTCTTCCTTGCTGGCGTGGGGGCCAATCAACATTCCGTAGCCTCCGGCTTCCGCCACGGACTTCACCACCAGCTCGTTCAGGTGCGCCAGGACGTAGGAGCGATCTTCCGGGCGGGAGCAGAGATAGGTGGGCACATTTTCGATGATGGGCTCTTCGTTGAGGTAGTAGCGGATCATTTCCGGTAGGTAAGCATAAATTAACTTGTCATCCGCCACCCCTGTGCCTGGCGCATTTGCGATGGCTACTCTGCCGGCGGCGTAGGCGCCCATCAGGCCGCGCACGCCAAGAATCGAATCCTCACGAAACACTTCTGGATCGAGAAAATCATCGTCAATGCGTCGATAGATCACATCCACGGGTTCGAGCCCTGCCGTGCTGCGCATCCAGACGCGACGATCCTCCACCACCAGATCTCTTCCTTCCACAAGCTGGATGCCCATCTGTTGGGCCAGATAGCTGTGCTCGAAATAGGCGCTGTTGTAAACACCTGGCGTCAGCAGCACCACCTTTGGATTGTCTGTCCAGGTGGCCAGATCCCGCAGGGTTTCCAGCAAATGGGAGGCGTAATTGTCGATGGGCTGCACCGTGCGACCCGAGAACAGGCTGGGGAAGATGCGTTTCATCACCCGCCGGTTCTCCAGGAAATAGGCCACTCC
>JAYKHK010000020.1:0-24091 GCA_035284785.1 Cyanobacteriota bacterium
CCAGATCCCGCAGGGTTTCCAGCAAATGGGAGGCGTAATTGTCGATGGGCTGCACCGTGCGACCCGAGAACAGGCTGGGGAAGATGCGTTTCATCACCCGCCGGTTCTCCAGGAAATAGGCCACTCCCGAAGGGCAGCGCAGGTTGTCTTCCAGCACCCGCCAAGTGCCCTCCCCATCCCGCACCAGATCCAGCCCTGAGATGTGGCACCAACGCCCCAGGGGCGGCTGGATCCCTTGCATCTGGGGACGCCAGCCGTGGGAACTCACCACATCCTCGCGGGGCACGATGCCATCGGCATGGATGTGGCCTTGGCCATACACATCCGCCAGGAAGAGGTCGATGGCTTCAAGCCGTTGGAAGAGGCCTTTTTCGAGTCGGGCCCATTCGCTGGAGCGGATCAGGCGGGGGAGGGGATCGAAGGGGAGGATGCGCTCGACGCCCAGGCTGCCGGAATCATTGAGGCGGAAGGTGGCCCCGAGGCGCCGCAGGAGCATTCCCGCGGCGGCGTGGTTGTGGTTGAGCTGTTCCAGACCCATCCGGCCCAGGGAGGAGAGCAGGGGCTGAAGGGCAGGTCGGGGTTGCTGGGGGGCGCTGAAATATTCGTCGTAACCGTGGTTGGGTCGATACGCAGTGAACATTCTTCTCTGTCTTGTGATTGGATCCTGCAGTGCTCAAGGCTGTCCTCCGGTGACAGTTGTTACAGAAGGACGCCCCTTTGTTAGATCTTCGCTACCGCCCGGCTGGTGAGCCCGACGGCCTAAAGGAGAAAGTAGCGCTGGGCCATCGGCAGCACCTCAGCGGGTTCGCACGTGAGGAGTTCCCCATCGGCAAACACCTCGTAGGTCTGCGGGTCGACCTCCATCTTGGGGAGGGCCTTGTTGTTGCGCATGTCCTGCTTGCCGATCCCGCGGGTGTGGGCCACGGGCACGCAGGGCCTGCGGAGCCCCAGGCGGCGGGGCAGATCCTCCTCCAGGGAGGCCTGGCTCACGAAGGTGAGGCAGCTGGGCACCAGGGCTCCACCAAAGGCGGCAAACATCGGCCGGCCATGCACGGGCCCGGGAGTGGGGATCGAGGCATTGGCATCCCCCATCTGGGCCCACACGATCGATCCCCCTTTGAGCACCAGCTCGGGCTTGACCCCGAAAAAACCTGGCTTCCAAAGCACCAGATCGGCCAGCTTGCCCACCTCCACCGATCCCACTTGGCTGTCGAGGCCATGGGCGATCGCGGGATTGATCGTGGTTTTGGCGATGTAGCGCTTCAGGCGGGTGTTGTCGTTGCGCGCGCTGTCGCCGGCCAGGGGGCCACGCTGCACCTTCATCTTGTGTGCAGTTTGGAAGGTGCGCAGGATCACCTCGCCCACCCGGCCCATGGCTTGGGAGTCGCTGGCAATGATCGAAAAAGCGCCCAGATCATGGAGGATGTCTTCGGCGGCGATGGTTTCGCGGCGGATCCGCGATTCGGCGAAGGCCACATCTTCTGGAATCTTGGGGTCGAGGTGGTGGCACACCATCAACATGTCCAGGTGCTCCTCCAGGGTGTTGCGGGTGTAAGGCCGGGTGGGATTGGTGCTGCTCGGGAGCACGTTGGCCTCTCCGCAGATGCGGATGATGTCTGGCGCATGGCCGCCGCCAGCCCCCTCGGTGTGGAAGGTGTGGATGGTTCGGCCGCCGATCGCGGCGATCGTGTCCTCCACGAACCCCGCCTCGTTGAGGGTGTCGGTGTGGATGCACACTTGCACGTCAAAGCGGTCCGCCACGCTCAGGCAGCAGTCGATCGCAGCCGGGGTGGTGCCCCAGTCTTCGTGCAATTTCAGCCCGCAGGCGCCGGCGCGGATCTGCTCTTCGATGGCCTCCGGAGTGCTCGCGTTGCCCTTGCCGAAAAAGCCCAGGTTCACGGGGAGCCCCTCAGCGGCCTGGAGCATGCGGGCCAGATGGAAGCTGCCGGGGGTGCAGGTGGTGGCGTTGGTGCCGGTGGCGGGGCCTGTGCCCCCTCCCAAGAGGGTGGTGACACCGCTGGCCAGGGCGGTTTCGATCTGCTGCGGGCAGATGAAGTGGATGTGGGTGTCGATCGAGCCCGCCGTCACGATGTGACCCTCCCCGGCGATGGCCTCTGTGCCAGGCCCCACCACGATGGTCACCCCCTCCTGGGTGTCGGGGTTGCCAGCCTTGCCGATGGCCACGATGCGGCCGTCCCTCAGGCCGATGTCGGCCTTCACGATGCCCCACCAGTCGAGGATCACGGCGTTGGTGATCACCGTGTCCACCGCGCCGCCGGCCCGGCTGGTTTGGGCTTGGCCCATGCCATCGCGGATCACCTTGCCGCCGCCGAACTTCACCTCGTCGCCATAGACGGTGAAATCTTTCTCCACCTCCAGGATCAGCTCGGTGTCGGCCAGGCGCAGCCGGTCTCCGGTGGTGGGGCCGTAGGTCTCGGCGTAGATGCGGCGGTCGATGCGGTAGGCCATGGGGAATCAGTCGAGGGGGCCGTTGATCTGGCCGGTGAAGCCAAACACCCGTCGCGCCCCGCCGTAGGGCACCAGATGCACCTCACGGGTGTCGCCCGGTTCAAAGCGGATGGCGGTGCCAGCGGGAATGTCGAGGCGCTGCCCGTAGGCGGCCTTGCGATCGAAGAGGAGGGCGCCGTTGGTTTCAAAGAAGTGGAAGTGGGACCCCACCTGAACAGGGCGGTCGCCGGTGTTGGCCACCGTCAGGGTGGTGACAGGCCTGCCGGCGTTGAGCTCGAGACTGCCGGGTTCGCTCAGCAATTCGCCGGGGATCAGGGGAGGCATGGCGTTCAGCGGATCGGGTCGTGCAGCGTGACGAGTTTGGTGCCATCGGGGAAAACGGCTTCGATTTGCACCTCATTCACCAGTTCCGCCACACCCTCCATCACCTGGTCGCGGCTGAGCCAGGTGCTGCCCTCCGCCATCAGGGCCGCCACCGTTTTGCCATCCCTGGCGCCCTCCAGCACCTGGAAGCTGAGCCAGGCCACGGCCTCGGGATGGTTGAGTTTCACCCCCCGCTGCAGACGTCTCTCCGCCAGCAAGGCGGCCGTCACGATCAGGAGCTTGTCCTTTTCCTGGGGCGTCAGATGCATCTCTGGGCTTCAGCGGCTGAATGGGGCCGGGAGGGGCCGGAAGCAGGAACCTCCTCACTCTCGCAGGCCAGCCGATCCGGGGCCAGGGGGTTTTCCTGAAACGGCCACACCCGGGGGGGCACCGGTGGCTCCAGGCCGCGGGCCGAGCGGATCCGGGCCCAGAGGCGGGTGAACCACCAGCGCGCCGCCGAGCAGGAGGGGCCTCGGTAGCGGGCCACCAGTCCCTGGGAAAGGGCGCCGCAGGCCATCTCCCCGGGCAGACCCTGCCGTTCCAGGCGGCACTGCCTGATCAGCTCCTCCTGCAGGCCGTGCGGCAGGGGGGCGGGGGCCGCCCAGACCAGCGTGCCCACCACCGGCTCTCCCGCCAGGCCGTGGGGGGCCATCAGGGCATCTCCGGCCAGCTCCATCCGATCCACGAAGTCCCAGTGGGCGCGGCCAGCCGCATCGCGGCGAACGATCTCCAGGGAGGAACGCCAACAGCCCGCCTCCAGGTTTTCCCCCGCAGCGGTGCGCCCCAACCGCATCACCTCTGCTCCGAGCCAACTCGCCCCCGGAGCCAAGTCCACCCGGGTGTGCTGCGCGAAGAGTCCGTTGGCGTAGAGCACGATCTCCTGGGGCAACCACTCCAGGTCGGCGCCGGGCTCCAGCTGCACCTGCAGCGTCTGTCGGGCCCAGTCGCCTGCGGGGCTGCGACGGGAGCGGCCGATGGAGCCATACACCTTCTGGGCGGCCACGCTGGTGAGCAGGGCGCAGCTGCCTTCCGCCAGGCTGATGTCCATGGTCAACGCATCGCCACCCACCAGCCCTCCAGCGGTGTGCAGCAGTGGCAGCTCGCAGCGTCCGTCGGCGTGGTGGGTGGCCCGCAGCAGCTTGAGGGGAGCCTCGCTGCCCCCCTGGAAATGGGTGCGGCCCTGGCCACGCTGAAATTGGAGCCAGGCACGGCCGTGCCAAGGGTTGGGGGAGGGGGGGGAGGCCAAGCGGCGGGGCACACTGTGAGGGCCAACTTGGCCACTGTGCCCGAGTGACCTCTCCATCTGTGCCCCTCCTGCTGAGCCGGCGCCTTGGGGTGGCCTCGCCGGCTCGCCAAGCACAACAGGTTTTGCGCCTGGCTCTGACGGCAGAGGAGCGCAGCCGGCTGCGGGGCCATCGTCTCAGCTGTTGCGGTCGCGATCTTCTTCTGCAGCTGCCCCGGGGGGAAGCGCTGGTCCCCGGGGAATGGCTGGCGGATGACGATGGGGTGGCCCTTGTGCAGGTGGAGCCGGCGGCGGAAGAGCTGCTGGTGGTGCGGTCGTTGCGGCCCGTGGCTCTCCTGCAGGCCGCCTATCACCTGGGCAACCGCCATGTGGCTCTGGAAGTGCATGACGACGAGCTCCGGCTTCTGGTGGATCCGGTGTTGGAGCAGCTGCTTCTGCAGCGGGGCTTGGAGGTGCACCGCATCGAGGAGCCTTTCCTCCCTGAGCCTGGCGCCTACGGGGCGGCCGCCCACCATCCCCACCCTTGACGACAGCGCTGCCTCCCATGGCCACCTCACCCGCTGCGGGCCCTGCAGACTCTGGCTTGGCTGGCTCGGGCCCCTCTGAGGGCTGCGCGCGCCTGCGACTGTTTCAGCTGGTTTCCCCGGCTCTGCCAGTGGGAGCCTTCAGCTATTCGGAGGGCCTTGAGGTGCTCAGCCAATCGGGGCGTCTGCCCGATGGCGCTGCAGTGGCAGCCTGGATTGGCGCCGAACTCGACCGGGGCGTTTTGGCGTTGGAGGCTGCCGCCTTGCCCGAGTTGATGGCCGCCCTGATGGCTTGGAGTCAAAGCAAGCCCCTGGAGGAGCGTCTGCGGGCGCAAGAACAAGTGAGAGAGCGGGATGGTTGGCTGATCGCCCTGCGCGAGGCCCCGGAGGTGCGGGCCCAGCAACGCCAGATGGGCGCTTCCCTGCTCGGGTTGTTGGCGGATCTGGGCTGGCCGCTTCCCCCCGGCCCCCCGGGCGAGCCCCCTTTGCTGCTGGGTTGGCCCGCCGCGTGGGCCTGGGCTCTGGTGGCCCTGGCCCTGCGCCCCCGAGAGGGTGTGGAGGCCTATCTCTACAGCTGGGTCGCCAACCAACTCAGCGCAGCGGTGCGCCTGGTGCCCCTGGGGCCAACGGAGGCTCAGCGGCTGCAGCTTCGCCTTGGGCCCCAGATTGCTCGACGGGCTGCGGAGCTGGTGGAGGAAGGGGCCCAGCCGCGCTGGGGCGGCGGCTTTGGATCCGCCATGGCGCAGCTCAAGCATGGGGAGCTGTACTCCAGGTTGTTCCGCAGTTGAAGGGGGACACCACAGGCGCCCAGCCGCCTGCAAAATGGTGGCGAGGGATGCCGGGAGGCTTGCCGAGATCGCTGGCACTCATCCAAATCACCTCCTTGGCCTAGCCAGGGATCAGTCCCGCCAGGGGCTGGACAACGCCTCCCTTGGAAGGGAGCGCTGATGGCGGCGAGTCGCTTGCGGGTGGGGGTGGCTGGACCGGTGGGTTCTGGCAAGACAGCGCTGGTGGAGGCCCTTTGCCGCCGGCTGCGCGATCGCTTGCAGCTGGCCGTGGTCACCAACGACATCTACACCCAGGAGGATGCCCAGTTCCTCACCCGTGCCGGTGCCCTGCCACCGGAGCGCATCCGAGGAGTGGAAACCGGGGGCTGCCCCCACACCGCCATCCGGGAGGACTGCTCGATCAATCGCGCTGCAGTGGCGGAGCTGGAAGCGGCCTTTCCCGATCTCGATCTGGTGTTGGTGGAGAGCGGTGGCGACAACCTGGCCGCCAGTTTCAGCCCGGAACTCGTTGATCTGTGCATTTATGTGATTGATGTCGCGGCCGGCGACAAGATTCCCCGCAAGGGCGGTCCGGGGATCACTCGCAGTGATTTGCTCGTGATCAACAAGATTGATCTAGCGCCCATGGTGGGGGCCTCCTTGGAGGTCATGGAGCGGGACACGGCCCGCATGCGTCCTGGGCGGCCCTGGTGTTTCACCAATCTCCGTTGCGGTGAGGGGCTCGATCAGGTCGAAGCGTTTCTGCTGCGCCAACTGCCTCGACCAGCCGGCGGCGAAGCCAGTTAAGTGTCGTTGTTTTTCTTGACAGCCAAGGCTTCCAACGTCTCCAAATGCTGAGAAAGCCCGTTCAGATTCCAGAAAGGTCGCGGTTGTTACCAGGCGATCCGGCGGCAGCTCGATAATTTCTTCACTGATCCCGCACGTTTAGGGATTTTGTGTGATGCCCTCTCTGGGCATCTTTCCCCTTCCTTTTTGGAGCCCTTTCATGAAGCCTCTGGCACAGCACTTCTCCACGCGTCAGTGGATCAGTGGTGTAACCGCACTCGGCCTGACACTCTCGCTTGCCGCCTGCGGTGGCGAAGGGGGAGCCGGCAAATTTGACGGCGAGGTCAAAGTTGGGATCCTTCATTCCCTAAGTGGGACGATGGCGATCTCCGAAACCACCTTGAAGGAGGTCGAGGAGATGGCAATCAAGGAAATCAATGATGCAGGAGGCGTTAAGGTCGGCGGCAAGAGCTACAAAATTGTTGCCATCTCCGAAGATGGTGCCTCCGATTGGCCAACATTTGCTGAGAAATCCCAAAAGCTGATTGATTCCGACAAGGTGGCCGTTGTCTTTGGCGGCTGGACGTCCGCCAGTCGCAAGGCGATGCTGCCGGTTTTTGAAGCAAAAAATCACATTCTTTTCTACCCGATTCAATATGAGGGTCAAGAATGCTCCAGGAACATCTTCTACACCGGCGCTGTTCCCAACCAGCAGGCGGAACCTGCCGTCGATTGGCTGTTGAAGGAATTCGGTCCTAAGTTTGGCAAGAAAGTTTATCTTGTTGGCTCCGACTACGTCTATCCGCGTACTGCCAACACCATCATCAAGGAGCAGATGAAGGCCCGTGGTGGTGAGACGGTTGGTGAGGACTACATCCCGCTTGGCAACACGGAAGTGGCTCCTATCATCGCCAAAATTAAAAAGGTATACCCCAACGGCGGTATCATCATCAACACGCTGAATGGGGATTCCAACGTTGCCCTGTTCAAGCAGTTCAAGGCTGCGGGCATTGATCCCAAGAAGTATCCCATCATGTCCTTCTCGATTGCGGAGGAAGAGATTCGTCAAATCGGTCCTGAATACACCAACGGCACCTATGCTGCTTGGAACTTCTTCATGAGCTTGGATACTCCCGCTTCGAAGAAGTTCACAGCTGACTTCCAAGCCATGTACGGCGCTGACCGCGTTACAGGTGACCCGGCGGAATCGGCTTACAACATGGTGTACCTCTGGAAGAACGCGGTCGAAAAAGCTGGAACCTTTGAGGATCTCGACAAGGTCCGCAAAGATATGATTGGCATCTCGTTTGCTGCTCCTCAGGGCGAGATCAAGATGTTCCCCAACCATCACACCTCCGAGCGGGTGTTGATTGGCGAAGCAGAGCCGACGGGCCAATTCAAAATCCTTTACGACTCCAAAACTGCCGTTCCCCCAATCCCCTGGAACCAGTTTGTACCCGAAACCAAGGGTTACACCTGCGATTGGACTCAAAACCGGCCTGACGCTGGCAAGTTCAGAATGTGATCAAAAGGGTGACTCTGCTGGCAGAGTCACCCTATTTACTTTTAACAGTTATCAGCAATAAAAAACTTCTTCTTTATCCCAATTGGGCCTTCAATATGGAGCTCTTCTTTTCTCAGGTCCTTGATGGATTCAGCATCGGATCTGTTTTGCTTTTAGCGGCGACAGGTCTGGCCATTGTTTTTGGTTTGATGGGCGTGATCAATTTGGCCCATGGTGAGTTTTTAATGATCGGTGCGTATGTCACCTATGTCGTCCAGAGCATTTTCAAGCCGATGGGTGGGATCCTCTTTGATCTCTACTTTCCAATTGCTCTGGTCTTTTCCTTCATCGTCACAGCGCTGATTGGTGCCCTGTTGGAACGAACGTTAATCCGTCAATTATATGGCCGTCCCTTAGAAACGTTGTTGGCCACTTGGGGTGTCAGTTTGATTCTGATCCAACTGGTGCGAAGTGTCTCCACCGCCATGCTCATCGGCATCCTTGCCGCAGTGGTTATCGGCTGGTTTGCCAGCAAGCTACTCAATAGCCGCCTGCAAGACAAGCCAACGCTGCCTTACATCAATGGAATGAGTTGGGTGGGCTCGGCTCTTATCGGAATTGCCATGGCCACATGGCTGTCCAAGATTCGCCCCCTAGCCTCAGCATGGTTCGGCCCCCGCAACATTGATGTAACCGCTCCTAAGTGGCTGCAGGGAAGTTGGGGAAAAATTGCTGGTATTGAGCTGCCTGGCATCCGAATTTTTATCATCCTACTTTCAGCTGTTTTGCTGATCGCCACCTTCTGGTTTTTGAATAAGAGTGTTTGGGGATTGCGCATGCGTGCTGTCACCCAAAACCGACAAATGAGCAATTGCCTTGGAATTCCCACCGATCGGGTTGACAGCATTACCTTTGCCCTGGGCTCTGGGCTGGCTGGAGTTGCGGGAGCTGCGATTACTTTGCTTGGATCTGTTGGACCCAACCTTGGCGCCTCCTATATCGTTTCCTGCTTCATGGTCATTGTGTTGGGAGGTGTAGGAAATCTCTTGGGTACGGTGTTGGCGTCCCTGCTGCTTGGCATTATTCAGTCTGTGATTGGTTCAGGGTCCTTGCTGACCGTTTTCCCCAATCTTTCGCCGGTGCTGAAGGGTTTTGTCGAGTTTTTTGCAACAACCAGTATGTCTTTGGTGCTGGTGTTTATTTTCATTATCGTCTTTCTTCAGTTCAAGCCCAACGGCATGTTCCCTCAAAAGGGTAGATCTGTAGAGAATTAGTCCTTGTTGTGACCCATTACATCTCTTTAATTTCCGTCCTCTCTCTCTGAGATCTGGCTTTGAAACTCCTCCGCAAGCTAACCCCTTGGATCCTATTGGCGGTGGCGCTTTTTATCCTGCCACTGATACTCGATGATTTTCGTCTCAATCTTTTTGGCCGCTACTTTGCTCTGGCGATCACCGCTCTCGCCATTGACCTTATTTGGGGTTATACGGGCCTCCTAAGTTTGGGACAAGGAATCTTCTTTGCCTTGGGCGGTTATGCCTCGGCAATGTATTTAATGCTGAATACAAAAAGTGAAGCGGGCGGAAACGGCATACCCAAATTCTTTGAAAACTATGGTGTTGCCGACCTGCCTTTTTTCTGGCAGCCCTTCTGGTCCCCAGTCTTCACTTTGATCGCTATTTGGCTCGTGCCGGCCATCATTGCTGGTTTTGTTGGCTATCTAATCTTCAGGAATCGTATTAAGGGCGTCTATTTCTCAATCATTACACAAGCGGCCTTGATGGTCTTCTACCACTTCTTCAATGGCCAACAAAAGCTTATCAATGGAACCAACGGTTTAAAAACAAGCACGACTGAGCTTTTCGGTCTTCTGGTTGGCTCACCTGACATGCAACTGTGGCTTTATAGATTAACTGTCATCCTGCTTCCGATTGCTTTCTTGATTTGCCGATACTTCACCAGCGGGCGATTTGGAGATGCCCTGATTGCGATCCGTGATGATGAGCTTCGTTTGAGGTTTACTGGCTACAATCCGGTTCCATTCAAGACAATTGTCTTTATTGTTGCTGGTGCTCTCTGTGGTGTGTCGGGGGCTCTCTACACGGTGCAATCGGGAATTGTTTCACCTCAGTTCATGACTATCGCAATGTCAATTGAAATGGTGATCTGGGTTGCTGTTGGGGGTCGCGGCACCTTGGTTGGCCCAATCATTGGGGCCGTTGTTGTTAATTATCTCCGCAGCCTCGTCAGCGAAGCGCTTCCTGAGATGTGGCTCTTTGTGCAAGGTGCCCTCTTTATTTTTGTGGTTGTCCTTATGCCTGATGGGATCTATGGCTGGTTCAAGAATGGAGGTTTTTCAAGATTGCTTGCCGCCTTTGGTGTTGTGCCCGCCACCGCAACCTATCCGCAGTTGGATCAGGATCCCGTGGTACTGGAAGAGATGCAAGCTTCATCAAGTAGCAAAAAGTAGATCATTACTTCTTTCTCATTTTTCACATCCGTCATGGTTGCTCCCCCACTGCTTGAGATGTCTGACGTCAGCGTCAGCTTTGATGGTTTCTATGCCCTTACTGATCTTTCGATACGTCTATTGCCAGGCGAACTGCGATCGATCATTGGTCCGAATGGTGCTGGAAAGACAACCTTTCTGGATGTCATTACTGGTAAGGTAAAGCCCACGAAAGGTTCCGTTTCTTTCCGGGGGCAACCCCTCAAGGGCTTATCTGAACAAAAGATATCCCGCTTGGGTATCGGTCGTAAATTCCAAACCCCAAGGGTCTTTGACAATCTAAGCGTCCTCCGTAATCTCGAGCTTGCCGCGGTTCCTGCCAAAAATCCACTGGGTCTGATTACAGATAAATTGCCGAATTCTGTGCGGGATGATGTGCAGCGTCTCCTCAACTATGTGGGTTTGGCACCGTTCGCCCGCCGACCCGCAGGTTCCCTTTCCCATGGTCAGAAGCAGTGGTTGGCCATTGCCATGGTGGTGGCCCAGTCCCCGCAGCTCATTCTTTTGGATGAACCTGTTGCAGGTCTCACCGATGAGGAAACCAGCCGCACGGCCGACTTGATCAAGTCGCTGGCTGGCGAGCATACGGTTGTTGTGATTGAGCATGACATGGAATTCATTCGAGATCTGAATGCACCGGTCACTGTCCTTCATCAAGGAAGTGTCTTGACAGAAGGCTTCTTGGAGACGGTAAAAAGTGATCCCAAAGTGATTGAAGTTTATCTCGGCCAGTCCCAAGATTGATCGCTGCATCTTCGTTTTCATCTCTCGTCTGACTCGCATACGTACGTCGGCTAAGTACACATTATCTGGCTTCTAACCCCACCCCATTCGCTCCGCAACAATCATGCAATTCGCTTCCCCAGTCGCTTCTACGGAGAGCAAGACTCTGCTCAGGGTGTCTGGCTTGAATGTTTACTATGGAGAGAGCCACATCCTTCGCAATGTTGATTTGCATATCCCTGAGGGGCAGATGGTGTGTTTAATTGGCCGTAATGGAGTTGGTAAGACAACCTTTCTCAAAACCATCATCGGCTTGTTGCAGCAGAAAAGCGGTTCGGTTGAGTTCGAAGGCACACCATTACAACAGCAGCCTCCCTACCAAAGGGCCCGCTCAGGTATTGGTTATGTCTCCCAGGGCCGCGACATCATTCCCCAGTTGACGGTTCGAGAAAATCTTCTGCTTGGCATGGAAGCTTTGCCGGGGGGAATGGCGAAAAATCGCCATATCGATCCATTGATTTATGATCTGTTTCCTATTCTTGAAAAGTTTCTTAGCCGCAAGGGCGGCGATCTCTCCGGTGGCCAACAGCAGCAACTTGCGATTGCCAGGGCGATGTTGGGAAAACCCAAATTGCTCTTGTTGGATGAACCAACGGAGGGCATTCAGCCCTCCATCATTCTAGATATTGAACGCGCTGTTCAGCGCATCATGAAAGAAACAGGTATTAGCGTTCTTTTGGTAGAACAACATTTGCACTTCGTTCGACAAGCTAATTTTTATTATGCGATGCAACGTGGTGGCATTGTGGCAAGTGGGCCTATCTCAAGTTTGTCTGAAGAAATTGTCTCTGAATTTCTAACGGTATAGAATTTGTCTGGTCGGGGTTGGTATATCTGTCTTAGTGGCTTAGCAGCCTCGATTTAACATCCAAGGCCGGGTGCCACCGGCTTCCTTAAGTCTTGGCTTGGAAGAATCGTTTGTTGCTTTGCGGACCAATCTGGGCTCACTATTTTCTACTTTCAAGCGCAGCGGGCCGGATAGGGTGAGCGGTGGTGAAAATACGCGTTGGCCCTTGTCGCCGCAGCCTGGGCATTCTGTGTTGGCTTGCCGCTGATCAATGGATCGCCAAACCTCATAATTTTCGCAGCCGTTGCTGCAGCTAAACTCGTAAACAGGCATGGGAGGAGAAGAAAAAGTGGGGCTGGCTGCACCAGCCCCATGACAAATGAAGGAAGGGACAAATCTCGCCGAGAAGGAATCTTCAGCAGGGAAGAATGTCTTTGTCAAAGATGCTTGTTGGAATCGCCAAAGTGGCGCAAGCATTGGGGATGTCGACAATACCGCTGATGCGGCCCTCGACGGGGGCGCAACTCAGAAGCAGATAGGCCTGCTCACCGGTGTAGCCAAACTTCTTAAGATATTCAATCGCATTCAGGCAGGCACGCCGATAGGCAATGTGGACATCCATGTAGTGTTGCTTGCCCTCGAATTCATCAACAGAGATGCCTTCAAAGACAAGATAATCCTTGAATTGTGGTTCGAGGGGACTGGTTTTAAACATGGGGTTGACCATGCCGTATTTGGCAACGCCTCCTTTGATGATGTCTACATGCAAATCAATATAGCCAGACATCTCGATTGCACCACAGAAAGAAATTTCACCATCTCCCTGGGAGAAATGGATGTCTCCCATGGAAAGCTTCCCGCCTTCCACGTAGACAGGGAAGTAGATGCGAGTGCCTTTGGTTAGGTTCTTGATGTCGCAGTTGCCGCCGTGTTCCCGAGGTGGCACCGTGCGGGCAGCCTCGTTCGCCACACGCTCAAATTCGGAACCAGGCAGGGTGCCGAGGATGGCGCTGTTGGGATTGGGTAGAGCGGCTAGGACAGGTTCACTGCCGGAGAGCCCGGCGCCGTAGGTGCGCCGATCGGGAGCGGTTTGAACCAATTCAGTCTCCCTGCGGTTCCACTCCCTCAGCAGTTCGTGGGACGGGGCACAGCCGATCAATCCGGGGTGGGTGATGCCGGCGAAGCGAACGCCTGGAATGTGGCGGGAAGAGGTGTAAATCCCTTCGATATCCCAGATGGCTTTGGCCGCATTGGGAAAGTGATCGGTGAGAAATCCGCCGCCATTGTTTTTGGCGAAGATCCCGGTGAATCCCCATTCATCTCCTTGCAGCGCGCCCACATCCAAGATGTCGACCACCAAGATGTCACCAGGCTCGGCGCCATTGACCCAAATCGGTCCACTGAGCACATGCACCACCTCCAGGTTGACGGTTGCGATGTCCTGGGGATCGTCATTGTTTTTGATTTGGCCATCCGTCCAGTCCTTGCATTCAATGCGAAAGACATCACCGGGATTAACGGATGCCACCGCCGGAATGTCCGGATGCCAGCGGTTGTGACCCGGCATCTCTTGTTGATCCATCGGCTTGGTGAGATCAACCTTGAAGAGTGTTTGTGGCATGGGCGCCCGTGAAAACAAACCACTGGATCAAAGGGCATGCCAGTGATGTGAATGTGTAGCGCCTGCTACTCGGCGTCATCTTCCGCTGGGGAGTTGGGAAGATTTACTTTTTGGGTCGATCATCAAAATCCTCGCGTCGGCAAAGGTTGTTTCGCAAGCGGTCGGTCCAAGAGCCGGGCTTTTGGCCCATGCGCACATCCTGAATCCCGGAAAAGTTGTAAAGCACCTGCCACTGCGTGTCTCCCGAGCGACCCACCGCCTCCTCCGCCCGGCTCAGGATGCGGCCGTAAAGGTTGTCGTAACTCGGCCAGCCCGGTTCATTGGGGAGAGAACAGATCGCATTGATTTCCATCAGCACTGGCTGGTTGTTCCCCTCTGTCGTCACCCGGATCACCCCATCAAACAGGCCGTTGGGTTCTCCCTGGCGAAATGGTTTCACCAACGTCACGACCGTCTTGCCGACACGCACCAGAGCATCACCGGGTTTGGCCGTGGCCTGAGGCGTTTCCCGTGGCAACCATTGGCAGCCCGCCAATGTCCCACCCAGCAAGGCCACCACGCAGCCCAGCCCCTGACCAGCACGACGTCCTGCGCGGGTGATGCGAGAGGTGGCCGCAGGTTGCTGGCCGGAGTTGCGCATGGGTAGGGGATAGGGAGCCCCCACAAACCTACGATCAGCGCGTCTGACGCGGCACGGGAACCTTGCTAAGGGTGGGTGCGTGATGTTTGCCCTTGTCTTCGGATGACCCGCACTCTCCGCCTCCCACTCCAGTTGGCGCTGCCTTCTGTGCTCACGGGTGCGATGGCCTTGAGCTTGCCTGCGGCGAGCTTGGCGCAAACCTGCCAATTCCTCTCGCCCGTGGGGGGGGATGGCGTCACCAACATCGTCACCAAAACCATCAGCCCCGGCAATCCCTTGGGTCATCCCAACTGGAACACCGATTTCTTTGTCACTCGCCCCTACAGCTTCTACAAGCTCTTTTTCACCGCAGATTCTTCCGTTTCGGCCACCTATCCGATCCAGGCCTATTTGAAGTTCACTGATGGCTCCAATCTGCAGGTGGTGAATGAAAACTTTGCACCCCAGCTGGGTGTGGGTCGGCATTGGGACATCCCTGCCGTGCCAGGCAAGTCTGTCGCCCAGGTGAACTTCAAAGTCGGGCGATCCAGCAACATGGCGGCCACCGGCTTCACCTACCGCATCTCAGTTCAGGGTTGCCTCTGAGGGGGGGAGCCCTACGCACGCCCGCCAGAGCTCCTTGGCCTCTGCCTTGGCCCGCTCCTGGTTGGTGGCTTCCCCCAGCTTCAGGGGGCGGCAATCCAGGCTGTTGAGCAGCAGGCCAGCCTCGGCCTCTCCGAGGGCTTCCGGCGCTAGGGAAGCCTCCTGAACCAGGCCAAGGGAAAGGGCCTGGCCCCGCATCACCCCTGGCAGACAGCCACTGGTGGCCGGTGGCGTGAACCACCGACCACCCAGCTGCAGCAGCAGGTTGGCCGTGGTGCCACAGCAGAGTTCGCCAGCCGTGTTGAGCACCAGGGCGTCGTCGGCGCCAGCGGTGCGGGCTTCGCGGCGGGCCTGCACGGCCCAGCCGTAGGCGAGGGTTTTGCAGCGACTGGCTGGGCTGGTGGGGTGGCGCCGTTCCCATTGGCTCACCACCACCTGCACGGCGGAAAAGGCTGGCCGCCATGCCGTGAGCTGGAGCCAGAAGCGCGGCTGCAGCGGCTCCTGATGGGCCGCTGGCAGATCGATGCCCCGCCCGCCGCTGCCTCGGCTCCAGTTGAGGCGCAGGGCGCCCCACCGCAGACCGCTGCGGCGGATCGCCTCCCCAATCAAGGGCTCCAGTGCCTCCTCGCCAGGGGGCTCCGGCAAGCCAAGCAGTGCCGCCCCCTGGCGCCAGCGGCCCAGATGCTCTGCCAGTAGCCAGGGGCGACCTCCAGCCACCAGCACCGTCTCAAAGACTCCATCCGCCAGGAGCAGGCCGCGATCATCCAGCGGCAGCCACAGCTGGCTGGGATGCCCCCACTGGCCTTGTGGCTCCTGACCCCCTGCGCCTGGCTTCCCGATCCAGCCCAGCGCCGCCGGTGCGGGCCGATCTGGAGGTTTCGGGTTCACGCCAGGGCCTCCAGCAGGGGCAGGAGCTTCCATCCCATCTCCGCTGCTTCCGCGGCGGGATCGGAATCCGCCACGATGCCCCCACCGGCATGGACCCGCAGGCGGGTGCCACGCACCATCAGGGTGCGGATCAGGATGTTGCTGTCCAACTGCCCATCAGCCCCGAGGTGAAACAGGGATCCGCAGTAAGGCCCCCGCGGAACGGGCTCCAGCTCGTGCAGGCGCTGGCAGGCCCGCACTTTGGGCGCGCCGCTGATGGAGCCCCCGGGCCAGCAGGCGCGCAGCAGATCCACCACATCGGCATCGGGGCGGAGCTGCCCCTCGACCACGGAGGTGAGGTGGTGCACCTGGGCGTAGCTTTCCAGCCCCACCAGCTGCGGCACTTGCAGACTGCCGGGGCGGCAAACCCGGCCCAGATCGTTGCGCAGCAGATCCACGATCATCACGTTTTCCGCCCGATCCTTGGGATCGCACACCAGTTCAGCGGCGGCCGCCGCATCGACCTCTGGTGTGGTGCTCCGGGGCCGGGTGCCTTTGATCGGCCGGGTTTGCACGTGGCCTTGGGCATCGAGCCGCAGGAAGCGCTCCGGCGATGCGGAGATCACGGCCTCCTCCCCAGCCACCGCCAGGCCGGAAAAGGGGGCTGGGCAGCGCTGCCGCAGGCGGGCATGGAGGGCTAGCGGATCTGGCGGAAAGGGGAGCTCCGCGCTGCAGCCGAGGGTGAGATTGGCTTGGAACAGATCGCCACAGGCAATCCACTCCTGCAGCTTGCGCACGCCCGCTTCGTAGGCTTCAGGGGTGCTGTGCCAGTGCCAATGGGCAGCAGGAATTCCGGGCCAGGCTGGATCTTCGGGCGGGGGAGCATCGGCCAGGGCCAAGATGCGCGTCTCCAGGGCCGCCAGGCGCTGGGGGTGGCTTCCCTCCAGCCAGCAGAGCTGCTCGGCTCGATCAAAGTGCACCAGCGGGTCATGGCGGGCGGCCCAGAGCACGGCCATCTCGGGCTCCGGCCAGTGGCTGCCGGGCTCCACCCAAGCGCCAGCCTCATAGGCAAGCCACCCCAGCCAGGCGCCTCCGCTGGAGGCCATGGCCTCCAGGCTGGCAAAAGGATCAGCGGCCTCCACCCCTCCAGGCACCCCCCGGCACTCCACCACCTCCAGCGGGTCCACGCCAAGAACGGCATGGCGGCCCAGCCGGCTCCCATCGCCCTCCAGCAACACCAGCCCACGGCTGCCCAGCTGGGAGGCCAGCTTCAGCGTCAAGGCCCAAGGTTCCTGCCAGGGCAGGGTCCGTCGCAGGGGAGCCCGCTGCCCCAAGGGACCCCTCAAAGGCTCCATCCGGCGTCCCGCAGCGCCCGTTCCCGGATGCGGCAGCTGTCGCAGACGCCGCAGGGCTCGCTGCCCCCGGCGTAGCAGCTCCATGTGTCGGCGATGGGCACCCCGAGGCGCAGGGCCTCCCTCACGATGGTCAGCTTGTCCCACATCACCAGAGGCGCCCACAGCCGGGCACCGTGGCCTTCCCGGCCAGCGCGGGTGGCCAGGTCGGCCAGCTGCTGATAGGCCTCGAGATAGTCGGGCCGGCAATCGGGATAGCCGGAGTAGTCCACCGCGTTCACGCCGAGCACGATCCGCTCCGCCCCCCGCGCTTCCGCCAGGCTCAAGGCCAGGGCAATGAACACTGTGTTGCGCCCTGGCACATAGGTGGAGGGGATCACTCCCGCTTGCACCCCGTCGCTGGGAAGGGGCTCAGCCTGGTCGGTGAGGGCAGAGCCCCCCCAGGCCGCCAGATTCACGGCCACTTGCAGGTGCTCGCTCAAGCCAAAGTGCCGGGCCAGTTTTTCGGCGGCTTCCAATTCCCGCCGATGCCGCTGCCCATAGTTGCAGGAGAGGCCAATCACCCGGAAGCCGGCTTCGATGGCCAACGCCGTGGCCGTGGCCGAATCCAATCCGCCAGAGAGGAGGGCAACGGCGGTGGGCTGAGCCGGGTTGGGCTGGTCGGGGCTGGAGGACACCCCAAAGCAAATCGCTGCGATCACCCTACAGACAGAATGCCGACCATCCCCAACCCCTTCCCCTTGATGGCACGAGTCTCCTTGGCAAGGCAAGGTTTTGGCAGATGGCACAACGGTGCTCTGCCGGGGATGGGGCAGGTGTTGGCTGCGGCCTGCGTGGCCTCCCTGCTGGGCAGCCCTGCCCTGGCCGCCCAGCCTCCCGACCTTCGGCCCTATCCCCCAGCCGCCCCGGGGGAGCGCCGTTGGTTCATCTCCGTTGACACAACGCCAGCTGCGGCAGAGAGTTTGCGGGTGGAGCTGATCGTTGGCCGCACCCTCAAGGTGGACTGCAATCGGCACCTGCTGCGAGGCTCGCTCACGGAGGAGAGCCTGCCGGGTTGGGGCTACCCCGTCTATCGGGCGCAGGGTGGCGAGCCGCTGATCTCGACTCGCATGGCCTGCCCGGGCCAGGAGCTGCGCCAAGAGTTTGTGGTGTTGGGAGGGCCACCCACCCTGGTGCCCGTCAATCCTCGCCTTCCGATTGTGGTGGTGGCGCCAGAGGCACTTGAGGTGCGCTGGCGGCTGTGGCGTGCGGAGAAGGGCCAGAGGCCGGCGGCGAAGTTTTGAACAAGAATTCAATGGCACTTTCTTGCTGCAGAACGCATCGCGCCGGCGCCCTGTCTAGGTTTTTGCCACCAACCGCCCCCTTTGCGCCCCGTTGCCGTCTCCTCCCTTGCATCGCCTGCCAAGCCTTCAAGCGGGACGCCATGCCTCCGCAAGCCCCCAGCCAAGGAGTTGTTCCACGACGGCTTGCCTTCGCCCTCAGTTTGGCTCTGGCCGTCCTGAGCGCTGGCTGTCAGAGGGCCGCGCTGGATGAGGAGGATCCACCGGTGAGTTTGCAGGTGGCCATCTCCACAGGCCAGGAATCCGACCAGGTGGCCCGCGCCAACCTCAAGGCCCTGGCAACCCAGATCGCCAATGAATACATGCGCAACCACCCCCGGGTGTTGCTGAATCTGAGGCTGTTGCCGGAGTCTGAGCTGGTGGAGAGCGTGCGCTCCCGGGCCAAGCTGGGAGCAGGGCCAGACCTGCTGATCAGTCGGGTGGCGCCAGTGGAGATTTTGGATCGGCAGGGCTACCTCAAACCGGTGGACATCAGCGCCTCGAAACTCGATCCGCTGCGGATCCAATACCTATCCGAGTTCCGCGATGGCCCCACCTATGAAGCCCTGCCCTTCCTTCTGCAGGCCAACGTGGCCTGCTACGACCGGCGGAAGGTGCCCAAGCCCCCCGCCAGGCTGAGTGATCTCAACGCCATCGCCAAGGCCGGGGTGAGGGTGGGATTGCCATTGCAGATGTATGAGCTGCTCTGGAGCGCCAGCGCCTTCGACGCTGACCAACCCATGCTCAAGCTCTTTCGCACCCGGGTGGCCCCTGATTCCCTCTGGGAGGGATTACCCCCCCCTGATCGCGTGCGGGTGGTGGCCTGGCTGACCTGGATCTACAAGATCAACATGCTGACCAATGTGATCTTTGTTGACACCACCGACAATCTGGTGGAGCGAATGGAGCGGGGTCAGCTCGACTGGATCAGCTGCAACAGCACCGCCATCAGCCGCCTCAAACGCACCTTGGGCCCGAAGCTGGGGGTTTCTGTGCTTCCCGGAAGCAACGACGGCAAGCCGGCCAGGCCCATGGCTCGGCTGCAGCTGATCAGCTTCGGGCGGGATTCCACTCCCGCCCAGCGACGCGTGGCTACCAACTTCGCCCTGTTTGTGCTCAATGATTTCAGCCAGAGCAATCTGATGGGAAAGGCCTTCGGCAGCATGCCTGTCAACCAGAATGTGACAGTGCCTGTGAAGGATTTCCCGGCCCTGGCGGCCATGGAGGCCAGCCTCAAGCACTCCACAGTGCCCACGTTCACCCAGGGCATTGGCTTTCGCCGTGGGCTTTGGCTGCGGGGCGGATCGGTGGATCCACTGCTGCAGCTGCTGAAGAAAGCGGCCTATGCGGAGGAAACACCCGAGGAGGTGGCCAATGGGATTGAGGCGCTCTCCAAAGTCATTTTCCTCAGCGAGCAGGCCACTCGGCACGTCCACGCCTCGTCATCCGTCTCCGAGGGGGATCAATGAACCAGATGTTGTTCGTGTTGTTGGGCTGGCTCGGGTTGATCACCCGCGCTGCGGTGCTCTGGCAATTGGCGGCCATCCTGGTGCTGCTGGTGGCCTATCGGGCCTGGCGGCTGCGCCATCCCACCCCCACCACCAGCTGGACTCCGGTGTTTGCCAAGCTTGTCTTGGCGGCTGTTTTGGCTCTTGTGGGCTTCCTGCTGCCCACCCTGGCAATTCCCGGTGGACTGGTTGAGTTGTTTGGCAAGCTCACGCTCGTTTGGACAGCTCTTGCCTCCCTGAGGCTGCTCTTGCGGAGCTACTTGCCGGCGGAGCAGGTGGAGAACTACTGGCTGAAAGCTGTGGCCCCGCTGTTTGCGTTGACCGCGCTGGCAGGGGTTGTGAATGGTTTCGATGGGCTCGCGTTCCTCAATGAAGTGCCGATGCTGAAGCTCTTCAATGAGCCCCTTTCCCTCGGCCAACTCCTGCTGCTCCTTGGCCTGCCCTATTTCTTGGTGGTGCTCTCTGATCTGCCGGTGGCGATGATCGGCTGGCTGTCTGGGCGACTGCTGGGCCTGTCGGAAGGCAACCGCAAGGCCTTGGAGCTGGTGGTGCGCTATTTGCTGATCGGCATCGGTGTGCTTTGGCTGGCCGATCAGATTGGCCTCAATGCCACTGCCATCGCCGCCATCGCTGGAGGCCTCTCGGTGGGGTTGGGATTCGGCATCAAGGAGGTGTTTTCCAACTTCGTCAGTGGCCTCTGGCTGTTGTTTGAGGGCGCCCTCCAACCCGGAGAGGTGTTGCTCTTCAATGGTGATGTGTGCAAGGTGCGCAAGCTTGGGCTCCGAGCGGCAACGCTGCTTCGCAAATCCGATAACGCTGAACTGGTGGTGCCTAACCAAACCTTTTTTACGGAGACCACCACCACCTACACAGGCACCGAGGAACTCCGGTGCGGCTATATCAAAGTGCGTGCTGACTACAAGCACGATCCCGACCATGTGATGACGTTGTTGGTGGACATCGCCAAGGCAAATCCCCTTGTGCTCTCTGAGCCGGCACCTTCGGCAAGCATCGGGAATTTGGGGGATTCGGCCGTTGAATATGGCTTGGATTTCTGGATGAGAGACCCCCTGAAAAACGGCAAGATTTCAGGAGAGCTGCGCTACGAGATCCTCAACCGCTTCAAGCAGGAGGGGATTGAAATTCCCAAGCTTCCCTACGTGGTCTGAGCCCACTCAGCGCAAGCCCAACCATTTGTGGCTCTGCAGGCTCAAGCGCCAGGCTGGGTGGCTGCGCACATGGCTGATGGCCAGGGCCTGACCGCGCGGGTTGTTCCACTCTGGCTGCAGCAGCAGATGGGGCCCCCGAGGGTTCCCCTCCCCCGCTTGCCACGAGGTTCCTGCCGCTGAGGCGGCCATGGTTTCCGCAAAATCCAGATCCGCCTCATCTGTCACCACCACCTTCAGCTCCTGGCAACTCGCCAGGAGCTCCGGCCTGGGGGGGGCGTGGCGCTTGGGCGACAGGGTGATCCAGTCGAAGCGGCCGCTGAGCGGGTGAACTCCACTGGTTTCCAGGTGCAAGGGGGCCACATCGGTCAGGGAGGCGCAGAGGGGGCCCAGATCATGCTGCAGGGGTTCGCCTCCGGTGATCACCACAAAGGCGGCGCCCTCATCCCTGGCCCGCTGGGCTTGGCGCGCCAAGTCCCCCATGGCAAGCCGGGGGTGTCCCTCCTCCGGCCAGGAGTGCTTGGTGTCGCACCAGGGGCAGCCCACCCCACAGCCAGCCAGCCGCACAAAAAAGGCGCTGCGGCCGCAGTGAAGCCCCTCCCCCTGGAGGGAGTGGAAGGTTTCCACCACCGGCAGGGTGGTGGGGCCAGCTTGGGGAATCACTTGCGCCACTGTGAAGCCAGCCTAGGGCTGGCTGGCGGCAGGGCTCGCTGGAAGGCCCCGGGAGGGGAGCTCGGCGGCGGGGGCGTTTGCCGGAGCTGAGGGAGCGAGCCAGCGAAGGTATTGGGCTTTCAGCAAGGGTTCTGTGTCCGGAGGCCAGGTGGATGTGAGTCGATAGAGCTTGTAGACCGAATTGTTTTGATCGGCCACCAGATTGCGATAAGTGGCCAGGGCGCTCTGCAGCTTTGTGATGGATTGCACCACGGTGGTGCCTGCATCGTCGTGTCGGCCAGCCGCGTAGTCGGCCAGAGCGGATTGAAAGGAGCGGCGCGAGGCGTCCACATCGGCCCTGGCAGCATCCACCTGGATTCTGGACGCAACGAAAGAGGCGTAGGCATCAGTCACTTCCCTGGTGATCTGCAACCGATCCAAATCGCCTTGGGCGACGGTTTGCCTGGCTTTGGCATCTGTTGCGTTGGCCTCAGCGTTGCGGATGCCGCCGTCAAACACCTTCCAATCGAAGGTGAGGCCCGCAAACGTTGTGTAGCCGGAGGATCGGGTGAGGGTGCCTGGCCCGTCGTCATTGAAGGAGCCGCCATCAAGATTGAAGTTTTGCCGTTGCACCTGCCCGGAGAGGGCCAAGGAGGGCAGTGCCCGCAGCCGGATGGCCCGGGCATCGCTGATCAGGGCTTGCACGTCGAGGGCATTGGCCCGCAGTTCCTCGCGGCGCAGCAGCGCTTGCTCGATGGACACCAGGCGCGTTTGCTGCCAGATCGGAATCACAGCTGGCGGCTCGGAGGGAAGGGCCAGTTTCCCGGGTTGGAGGTTGATCAGGTAGGCCAGGGCATTGGCGGCCTGGATGCTCTCTTTATGGGCTTTGATCCTGGCCAGTAGCAGGGAGACGGTTTGCGCTTCGAAGCGGCTCACTTCCCCGGCTGGTTTTTGAGTCTTGTGGGCATCGATGTAAACCCTCAGGATTTGATCGAAGAGATTAATCAGATCCTTTTCGGTGGCCAGGGCTTCTTGGAGGTTGGTGTACTTTTCCTGAATTTGAAAGATCAACTCCCTGGTGGTGAAGGTCATACGATTGCGCAGGGATTCGGTGCGGCTATCTCGGGCCGCTTGTCTGGGGCCGCGGCTGGGATCGAAAAACGCCCAGGATAAATCCGCATAGGGATTGGACTGGAAACCGTTTTTGTAGGAGATGTTTTCTTGGGACGAACTGCCAGGAGTCTTTGTGGTGACGCTGGTGGAGGTGGTTGTGAAGCCCAACACTCCGGGGCTGGCGGTTTTCAGGCTTAAACTAGGCACCCACTCGCGGTTGATCGCCACGCTGTTCCACTCGGATTCCTGTATCTTGGCCACGGTTTGGGCCAGTTCGGGGCTGGTGGCCACTCCCCTTTTGATGGCTTCTTTGAGGCTGATCCGCTCAGCCGCCTTCTGTAGACCATCTCGGTTTTCTCTGTATTGCTGGTAGATGAGATAGAGGTTGGAGTCTTTATTGATGATGGACAGCAGATCGCGCACATCCGTGGGCACGCTGGGCATCAGCTCCCAACCCTGGCTGCGGGCTGGCGAGATGGGATGGAAGGCAGCGGCTAGCCAAAACAGCCCGAACAGATGGGCTGAACGCTGAATGACGAGCTTCCTGATGTGGGCGAGAGGCACCAGAGCTGGCGGATAAACCGGGGAAAACTAAACCCATTCCCTTCGCTTTGGTCGGCCTGTCTGCGTCCTCAGATGGGCATGGCCACCACTTGGGATTCTTGACGGGATGCGTGAAGAGGCTGCTGCTCCTGCCGTCGCTTCTGCGCCGCTTCGATCAAGCCTCGGAAGAGGGGGTGGGGCTTGCCGGGTCGTGAGAGGAATTCGGGGTGAAACTGGCAGGCGGCGAAAAAGGGATGGTGGGGCAGCTCGATCAGTTCCACTAGGCGACCATCGGGGGAGGTGCCGCCGATGGCGTAGCCCGATTCCACAAACAGACCGCGATAAACGTTATTGAATTCATAGCGGTGCCGGTGCCGCTCGTACACCACCTCTCCTTGATACAGCTGCTGGGCCAGGCTGCCGGGGGCCAAGCGGCAGGGGTAAACGCCCAATCGCATCGTGCCCCCCAAATCCACCACGTCCTGCTGTTCTGGCAGCAGAGCAATCACCGGGTGGGGGGATTCCGGATCGAGTTCCGCGCTGGTGGCGCCGCTCAGCCCCGCCTGGTTGCGGGCCCACTCGATCACGGCGCATTGCATGCCGAGGCACAGCCCCAAAAAGGGCACCCGGCTCTCCCGCGCCCAGCGGATCGCGGCCACCTTGCCATCCACGCCGCGATGGCCGAAGCCGCCCGGCACCACCACCGCGTCCATCCCGTCCAGCAACGCCGCCGCCCCCTGACTCTCGATCTGCTCGGCGCAGATCCAGTGGAGATCCAGGGAGGCGTCCCGCTCCAGGCACGCATGGCGCAGGGCCTCCACCACCGAGAGGTAGGCGTCATTGAGCTGCACGTATTTGCCCACCAGAGCCACCTTCACCGTGGGCCCGGGGTTGCGCAGTTTGTGCACCAACTGGGCCCATCCCGCCATGTCACTCTCGTGATCCTGCAGTTGGAGCACGTCCAGCACTTCGCGGCAAAGGCCCTGTTCTTCCA
>JAYKHK010000021.1:0-23397 GCA_035284785.1 Cyanobacteriota bacterium
CGATCTCCGCCGCCGATGCCCTGCAGGATGTTCTGTATCGTATCAAGCTCCTGAAGCAACATAAGGCCGTGAAAACTTGACGGCCAACGCGTGAGCAGCTTGACTCTCAGAAGTGAGCTATCCAGGACTGACGTGTCTTCCCAAGCAATTCAGAAGCGGTTTTTTCAGTACTTCTTAGCCATGCAGCAGACCAAAAAACGTCGCGGGGAACCCTTGATCAAGAACAGGAAAAACTGGATTTTACTAGCAGCTTTTCTGCTCACAAGTCCGTTGACTGGACTGCAGAGCGCCATGGCAGCTCCTTTGAGCATGGACCTTAACAGAGCCCTGCAAATTGGCTGGTATTCCCTACGAGTTCAAAACCCATTTGGAACAAACTACACAGGATTGACCACGATAAAGTCTTATAATCCAGTCAGCAAGGAATTTGTTTTTGGCAATCAACAGGGCCAGGATGTAATCATCAAGTCAGATGATATCAGCTTCATTTATTTCCGTCAATTACCGGATCGCTCCGATGTCAATGTGAACGCAGGAGACATCCGCAACATTCAAATCACTCCCTACAGAGAATTTCTCTATGACGTGCCGCCAGGCCAACTCAACATCCAAGCTGGCACTTTGCTGCTCAACACACGTTGGCGAATGGCCGAACAAAAACCCTTTGGCGTCTCGACTGCCGTTGCAGCGAGTGAAGGCGGAACGGTTGAGCAGATAGAAATACCAAGAAGAATCCAGCTGAATTATCTCGGTAATCACTTTCTCGTCGAAAGCGAATTGGTCAACATGGTGACACGCAGGGTACCAGATGCTGGTGGAGGCACGATTCCAAGACCGCTGCCTACCAACTTCCCCATCCCGGCGCCTCAGATGAGACCTTAAACGGCTCTGGTTAGAAAAACTCGTCGAAATTATCAAAATCAACCGCTTTGAAGTTGCCGGCTTGCACCTGCTCCATCAAGCGAACCAGCTGCACCCACAAAGCTCCCCCTGTGGCCAGCGAGAGCAGAAACGCCAACAGCACGGCGGCGCCTGGGGCAAATCCGAAGACCTGCAAGCTGCCGCCAAGGAAAAAGGTCACCCCCAACAGCAGTCCAATCCAAGGAAGCACCGTCTGCACACGAGCCAGGGGAAGCAGGGGAAGCCGATCCTGCTTCCAATCCTCAAGCCGCTCCTGCACTCCTCTGCTGAAGGTCAGGCCACAGACGATGCCGATAGCAAGGCCCAATCCCGCGAGCAGGTAGGGAGGTTGGGAAAAGGTGGCAAATTCCAGCAGAATCTCACTCTCATTCAAATCGCCATAGTTGCCGCTCCCTGCGGCATCCAGAACTTCTGGCAAGTCCACAGCGGCACTGACCAGGACGGACACAGGAGGAAACAGCACAAAAGGAAAGGCTCACCTGGCGAACCATAGAACCAACGGCAGCGCCGCGGAAGGGAAAGACACAGAGCCAAGAAGAACTTCGAACCCTAGCCGCCCGGCAATGCCAGTTCCGCTGGAACGCGCAAAGGGCTCAGCTCTGCGCAGGAGCACGGATGGAGATGATGTAGATCACTGAGAAGCCCGGGCGAAGCTGGTTTAATTAGAATAGTGAACTCTGAAAAGGCGATGGAAAATCCAGCTATGGACAATCCGACTCTCGGACATCCAATGGAACAACCGGTCAGCAAAACCCTGACCAGGTCAATGAATAAAGCGATGAATTTCCCGACGGTTTTTCGCAAACCTGTCAGGGTGACCATCACCTTGCCCCACAACACCTATCTCCACCTGAAAAACAGAAGCGATGAGGAAGGTAGATCCCTTTCCAATTTGGCGGCTTACCTGATTGAAACCTCACTCGAATGAGGCTTGCTCAAGCTGCGAGTGGGTTGAGACGGCTCAAAAAGCCCGTAGCCAACTTGCCCAGGGAAAAATGTTGGCCAACCAAACCAAGAAGGGCTTTTAAATCATCCGTGTGCAACTGATTTTCAGCCACCAGGCTCAGCAAAAAACGCTGCCTCAAGCTGCTCCCCTCAGGACTGAGCAAAAGCCGAAGCCCATCGCGAGCCACCGGCAGCAAATCCTCGCCACCAGGTAAATCCGCTTCCACAACGCTGAGCAGATTGGAGAGACGCTCGAGCCTCAACCGACCGTTTTCATCAAAGATCACTTCCATCAACTTTTCACGCATTTCCGCCGTATCCCCTGCGAGCAGGCGCCGCGCAACATAGGGGTAGGCGACTTGCAGAATTCGAAAATCCGGATCAAGGCGGAGGGCCAATCCTTCTTGGCTGACAACGGCCCGAATGATCAGCGCGAAACGGGCGGGAACTCTGAAGGGGTAATCATACATCAACTCCGAGAAACGGTCTGTGATTGATTTGAAATTAAAGGCACCTACATTCTTTCCAATAGCATCCCCCAAAACCTTTTCAAGGGCTGGAACAATTGGATCCAGATCGGCCTCAGGATGAAGGAAGCCTAGGGCTTGGAAATCCCTAGCCAATGATTTGAAGTCCTGGTTAATCAAATGCACCACAGCTCCGGTAAGCGTGAGCCTGTCTTTCTCACTCAAGGCATCCATCATGCCAAAGTCGACATAGGCCATGTGACCCATCCCATTGGTGATGCCAGGCAATGCGAACAGGTTGCCGGGATGGGGATCAGCATGAAAATAGCCAAATTCGAGCAGTTGTCTTAAGCCTGAAATCACCCCCGTGCGGATCAGAGCCGTGGGATCGAGATGATGAAGCTCAACCTCTTTGCGATTCGCCATCTTGACTCCATTGATCCAGGTGGATGTGAGCACACGACGACTCGAGAACTTCCGCTCCACCTCGGGAATCGTCACCTCAGGACGATCGGCAAACAATTCGGCAAAGTAATCAGCATTATCGGCCTCTTTGCGATAATCAATCTCATCAAATAAACTCCGTCCAAACTCATCGATAATCGTGCCCAAGCCAAACCCCAAATTCAGCGGCAGAAAGGGGGCAGCCAAAACAGCCAACGCACGAATAATCGCCAAATCTCTACGCAGGATCAAAGGCAGATTTGGGCGTTGCACCTTGACAGCAACCCAGCGTCCATCCTTCAACCTTGCTCGATACACCTGTCCCAGACTGGCTGCAGCGACTGGATAGCTGGGGAACTCATCAAAAAGCTCGCCGATGTCTGCACCCAATTCAGTGGCAATGGTCTGCTTGGCGAGGGCGCAGGGGAAGGGGGGAAGATCATCTTGCAATCGCGTCAGCTCTTCCAACCAATCACGGCGCACCAAATCAGGCCGGGTGGAGAGGGCCTGGCCCACCTTGATGAAGCAGGGCCCCAACGAAGTGAGGCTGTTAAGAATGCGGCGAGCCAGACGCTTCTGAACCTTGGCATCGGAACTGTTGCCCTGGGCCACGATGTCGATGGCCAGGCTGCCGAGAGTGAAGACCACCACCAGCAAACGGCTCAGGAGGATCCAGGGCCGCAGGAGAAGCCAGCGCAGGTGGCGATCCGGCTCGTAGCGAAGATCGGCATCCTGATCCGCGGCGAAGGCAGATCGCTTCGGGCCGGGCAACAGAGCTGAGGAAGTCAGAGATCCACGATCGACTCTGCAGACTTTAGAAAGCTCTCCCTCCAGCCATGGGCCCATCCGCCGACGGCGTTCGGCCCAGCGCGCCTCTCCTCCCTCTGCTGGAGGGCCAAGGCCATCTTCCCCTCCACCTGCCCGCCCATGGGGGGGGCAGGGCCCTGCCAGAGAGCTTGAGCAGGGTGCTGCGGCGCGCGCCAGGCTCCTGGGATGTGCCCGAGCTCCCCAGCTGGGGCGGTCCTTTGCAGACGGACGGAGCCGTCGCAGAAGCGCAGCGTCGCTGTGCGGAGTTGATGGGGGCAGAGGCCTGCTGGTTTGGCGTGAACGGCGCCTCGGGACTCCTGCAGGCCGCCCTTCTGGCCATGGCAGCGCCAGGCTCGCGAGTGTTGCTGCCCCGCAATCTGCACCGCAGCCTGTTGCATGGCTGCGTGCTTGGGGGGCTGGAGCCGCTGTTGTATTCCCTGCCCTTTGAACCCACCACCGGCCTGTGGAGACCGCCCTCCCTGACCCACATGCAGAACGTGATCCGCGCCGCCCTGAGCGAAGGGCCGGTGGCGGCGCTGGTGCTGCTCGACCCCACCTATCAGGGTCTGCGGGCCGACCTGCCCGCCCTGGTGGCCCTCTCCCAGGATCTGGGGGTTCCGGTTCTGGTGGATCAGGCCCATGGCTGCGGAGAGGCCGTGGCTGCTGGAGCCGACCTGGTGGTGCTCTCCCCGCAGAAAGTGGCCGGGGGATTGGCCCAAGGCGCCGCCCTCTTCAGCCAAGGGGGGCGAGTGGATGGGGCGGCTCTGGCCAGAAGCCTGCTCTGGTTGCAAACCTCCAGCCCCAGCGCCCTGTTGCTCCTCTCCACAGCAGCCGCCCTGGAAGAGATGCTCTCCCCTGTGGGTCAGGGGTTGAGGCGTCGGGCGGAACGGCGGGCCCGTCGGATGGCCCGGCTTCTCGAGCAGGAGGGGCTGCCCCTGCTGCCAAACCAGGACCCCCTGCGTCTCCTGCTCCACTGCGGGGCCTTTGGCGTGAACGGGCTGAAGGCCGACGCCTGGCTGCAAGAGCAGGGCGTGATCGCCGAACTCCCCGAACCCGCCGTCCTTTTGTTCTGTTTGGGGTTGGCCCCGCCCCGGACCCTTGAAAGCCACCTGCCTCGCACCCTGATCCGTTTGCGCCAGGCGCTTGGAGGGGAGCCTCTGCCGCCGCTCGCCCCGCCACCGCTGCCTCTGGTGGGCCGCCTGGCGGTGCCCATCGGCGTGGCTTGGCGCGCCGCTGGCTCCTGGCTGCCGGTGCGCGCAGCTGTGGGGAGAATTGTGGCTGAACCCCTGGTGCCCTATCCCCCGGGGATTCCTCTGCTGGTGCCAGGGGAGCGGATCGATGCGGAGAGGGCCAGCTGGCTGGAGGAGCAACAGCTCCTTTGGGCCGGCCAGATCACTGATACGGTGAGGGTCATGGCCGAAGCCCCAGGGCCCTCAGGTGCCCGTTGCCCGTGAACCAGCCAAGTGCCTTTCACTGGGATTTCGTCACCCCAGGCCTACCTGATGGAGCCTTTGAGGATGCGCCAGGCTTCAGCCCCACCCCGATGGAGCTGCGGGTCATCCTGTTGGCACATCTGCGCCCCAGCCCGGATTCGCTGGTCTGGGATGTGGGTGGAGGCACAGGTGCCCTGGCCCTGGAAATTGCCAGGCTGATGCCCGCAGGGATGGTGCACACCTTGGAGAGGGATCCAGACGCCATCGACCTGCTCGAGCGCAATCGCCTGCGCTTCGGCATCAACAATCTCCACATCCACTCCGGCATGGCTCCGGAGGATCTCAATCTCCTGCCTTCCCATCCCGATCGGGTGCTGGTGGAGGTGGCTCGCGCCTTGGGCGACACCTTGCTGGCTGTCTGGGAGGCCCTGCCACCGCGTGGTCGGCTGGTCATCAGCACGGTCAGTTTGGAGGGGCTGGTGGATGCAACAGGCAGACTTGAACGCTTACAGGCCAGGGATGTGCAGGTGATTCAGGCCACGGTGCATCGCATGCAACAGCGGGGAGCCCAGGCCAAGTTGGCAGCGGCTGAGCCCCTGTTTGTGATTGCGGCCGAACGATGAGCTGGTGTTGGTGAGCCGCATGCCCCCAGCCTGGATCCCCAAACCTCGCTCCAGCACGTCCCTGGCGCGACTGGCCAGCGGCTGGGCCGCTGGCGGTCTGGGAGCTGTTTTCATTCTTCTGGGGGGCTGGTGGTTCACCGTGGCGGTGGGGGTGCTTGTGCACATGGGGCTGTTGGAGTTGTTCCGCATGGCGCGCTTCAAGGGGATTCGTCCTGCTGTGCGCACCACCTTGGTGGCCGTTCAATTGCTCTTGGCCTCCACGATGGCGGCGGCTTCCGGCAGCTGGCCCGGGGGGGAGGGGGTGGGCGATGTGGCAGCGGCGGTGTTGCCAGCCTCCGGAGCCGTGATCTGCGGCTGGTTGCTGCTGCAGCCTGTGACGGGCACCATCGCTGACATCGCCGCCTCCATCTTGGGGCTGTTTTATCTGGGGTTTCTGCCCAGCCATTGGATCAAGCTGCGGGCCATCACCGATCCAGCCCTGGCGCCACGATTGCCGGCCACGATCACAGGCCTCGGTTGGCCATGGACCTCCGGCCTGGCACTCACCCTGTTGGCCGTTGCGCTGATCGTGGCCACAGACATCGGCTCCTACGGAATCGGGCGCCGCTGGGGACGGCGCCCGCTGTCGCCGATCTCCCCTGGCAAGACCATCGAAGGGGCGCTGGGAGGAATTAGTTGCGCTGCCCTGGTGGGCGGCACGGGGGGCCTGCTGCTCGGTTGGCGGTGGGGCTGGCTGCTCGGGGGGCTCTTGGGTGTGGTGGTGGCGGTCTTTGCCGTGGTCGGAGACCTCACGGAGTCGATGATGAAACGGGATGCGGGCCTCAAGGATTCGGGCGATGCGATCCCGGGGCACGGCGGAATTCTGGATCGAATCGACAGCTATCTCTTTGTGCCGGCAGTGGTGTACTCCCTCGTCACCCTTGTGCTTCCGCTTTCCGAGCGGCTCTAGGGCTGCACCAGAGCTTCTCCGGCCAGTTCCAGAAGCCCACCGCGCACCTCAGCGCGCTCCAGCTGAATCGCTTCATCCATGGCCAAGGGGAAGGGAGGGCGACCATCCAAAGGGCGCAGCTGAAGGCCAGAAGAGGTGAGAACCATGTGGGTTTCCACAAGCAGCCGGTTGCCCTCAGAGCTGGATTGGGCCTGCAGGATCAGGCGCTCATCCACCAACTCCACGCTCTCCAGGGGCTTCACCCCCATCAGCTCTTGACAGAGATGATCCCCCAGCGCTTGCCACTGGGGCGTCGCCAGGGTGCGGCTCAATCCCTCCCCGCTCAACAAAACTGCCCCCCGCACCCGAAAGGGGTGGTCCAGCCGCAAGCGTTGCCCCCGCAGCACGGCACCCATCCTCAGCTGGATGGGGTCACTGCAAAGGTCAACCCTCTCCAGGCTCAGATTCTGAAACACCACCTTGCGGGCATGAAGGTGGACCCCCTCAAGATGGCCGCGCAGCAGCTGGCCCATGGAGCCCTGCAACGTGATCTCCAGCTCCTCCACTTCCTCACACTGCTGGCGCAGCCAAAGTTCCAGTCCCTTCGCCACCGCTTTGAGCAGCGGCCCAGCAGTTTGTTCCTCCTCCGGATCAAGGGCAGGCAGAGGGGGCGGTGGGGAGGCCATGGTGGAAATCATCCTCAGCCCTCTTATCACCCCTTCACACTGTTGACGAGTCCTTCAGGCTGCGGCCCCTAGTTCATGCGGGCGCGCCGGGCAGCCAGGAAAGCCTCCATCGCCGTCAGCGTCGCCAGGCCAAGCAAGCCTGGAAGCGGCTGGCCGATCGCCAGCGCACCTCCGTCTGGGGAGGCATGCAGGCTGTCCACCAAGAGCCAGCAACTGGCCAGGAGCACAGTGAGCCAATAGGCCCGCCAGCGGCGTTGATAGATGTAGCCGGCACCCAGCCCGGGCAACAGATTGAGACAGGCGGCCAGCCATGGAGCCGAGGCGGCAAGGATCTCCTTGCGCGTGCCCGCGTCAGCCAGCGGGCTCATGGCAGCGACGGAGAAGACGAGGCGGCCAGTAGGGCCCGTTGCAAACGCTCAAGACGGCGGGCGTTGACTCCAAGGTCGGAATCGCCAAGGCGACTCTGGGAGCGGGCTTGAATCTGGCTGCCGGCCGCATCGGCAAAGAGTTCGAGATCGTCGACAAAACCAAACAGGCGGCTGGTGAGGGTGGCGTGCAGATAGTCGGCATTGGTCTCCACCAGCTCCACTCCATCCAGCGCCAACACGGCGGGGAGGAGCTTCGCCAGGGCGGCCTTGGCATCCGCCACAGGCCACTGGGAAAAGGCGCAGTGGGCAGGGCTCTGGCAGGGCGCCAAACCATTGGCCCGCACCCCGAGATCGGCGGGAATGGGGCCCGCCAAATGCAGAAGCGAAGCCTGCGCTGGCAAGGAGGCCAGGAGCAGCAGGCAGGGCAGCAGGAGAAGGGACAGCAGTCGCCCGGCGAGCGCCCCAGCGCTCCACCTCGGCAGCCACGAGGCAGAGGGTCGGGAAGGAAGGCGGTTAAGCGGCTGGGCCATGGGACTGGAGAGGCAAGGGGGAGGGAGACCGCGGTTGGCAGGATGGCCCCACAGCCGCTCGGCACCATTGGTCACGCACCAGGGCCGGCTGGTCGAGATGGGGAAGGTGCCCGCAACCGGGCACGGGCAGGATGGCATCACCGAGCAGGGCATTGGCCTCTCGGCGCTGGGCAGCGCCCAAAACCCGATCCTGCTCACCCCAGAGCACACGAATCGGTTGGGGCGGCAAGGGCTCTCCACAGGCGGCGAAGCCGCCTGAACTGGCGAAGCGCGCCAGTGAGTCGGCCCACCCCGGGCAGCGAAGGTGGAGGGAGGCGATTTCCAACTCAGCTGCTCCCACACTGTTGGCGGGATCAGCAAAAGCGCTGCGACAGAGCCCTCGCCGCACCCAGGGAAGCGAGAGAAAACGCACCCCCAAAGCTGCCAGAGGGGAGGGGAGGGCCCGGGGTTGTCCGCCGAGGCCTGCCGGTGCCAAAAGCAGCAGCCGATCAATCTGTTCCGGCCGACGACGCGCCAGCTCCATGGCCACGGCTCCTCCCATGGAGGCACCGATCACGCCAACGCTGGCGGGCAGGCGAGCGAGAAGCGCCTCAAGATGAGCCAACACAGCTTCGGGCCCGTAGGTGCCGCTCTGCGGTCTCGGAGTGAAGCCGAAGCCAAAGAGGTCTGGAATCACCAGGGTGTGATCCACGCAAAGAAGCGGGGCAAGACGCCGGAACTCCAAAAAGGAGCTGTCGAAGCCATGCAACAGCAGCAAGGTGGGCCCCTGTCCCATCACCGCCACAGGCCACTGAACGGGGGGGGAGCTTTCCATGGCGGGAAGGTCCCACCACTGCACCCGGGATGCCAAGGCGCGAGCCTGGGGATCTTGCAGAGAGCTCGCGGCCCAGGCGAGAAGGGCTTGGGGGCTGTCGGTTGAACTCATCCCACCGGAAGAGTTTGGGTGGTGGTGCTCACCAGGGCCGCCAGAAGATCTTGAACATCGACCGGGAAAGGAAGGCGATGCAGGTCGGAACCCTCGCGGCAGGCATGATCGCAGACCTGTTGCAGCTCCGGCAGGCTGGCCTGGGCCAAGCCCAACTCCGCAAGCTCACAGGGCACGCCAAGGGTGCGGAAGAAAGCAAGCAGCTGATTTCTGGCATGTCCGGCGAGGCGGCTGCCGCCCAAAACCTCTTCCAGACGCAGTTGCACCAAGATGCCAAAACCCACCTTTTCGCCGTGCAAGCGGGAATGGGTGGCGGGGAGTTGGGTGAGCCCATTGTGCACGGCATGGGCAGCGACCGTTCGACAGCGGGCGCCGCCCAACCCGCCAATCAGGCCAGCGGTGAGAGCGGAGCCCTCCGCAACCCGCACCCAGGCGTCCGATCCAGGGTCTTGGTAGGCGGCAACTCCATCGAGGAGGATTTGATCTCGGAGCAGCCTGGCTTGCTGGACGGCCTGTTGCACCAAGCCATCGGTGCTTTGGGCGCTGCTCACGGAGGCTTCATACCACTTGGCCATGGCATCAGCCATGCCGCTGACCAGGGTTTGCGGCGGGGCCTGCTTCACCAGGCCATGGTCAAACACCAACAAGTCGGGGCAGCGATCCAAAGCAACATCCTCCAGAAAGGCTCCGGCAGGGGTGTAGAGATTGCTGAGGGCACTCCATCCGGCGCAGGTGGCCGCACTGGTGGGAACCGTGATGCAGGGCGTGCCCAAGCGGTGGGCCAAAAGCTTGCCCGCATCAAGCACCTTGCCACCACCCATCGCGATGACGCTGTCGCAGGGGCCATCGGGCAGAGAGTGCTCGGCTTGTTGCTGTAGGCGGGCGAGGTCCTGGGGGCAGCAGTCGTGGTGGAGTTCAGCCAGGTGGGGGCTTAGACCAGCCCCCTGAAGCTTGGCCAACAACTCTCGCCTGAGGGGGAGCGTGACCTCACTGCGCCCGAGCAGCAAAGGTCTGGATCCGAGCCTTGCAATCTCCTGCAAGGCTCTCGGCCAAACCTCCGTGCCTCGGATCACCAAGGTGGGGGCGATGCTGTGACCAATCACAGAACAAACCATGGAAGATCCCAGCCCGGGAAAGACGTTCTCAGCCAGTTTGGTTCAAGCCGAAACCCCTGCAAGCTCAGGAAGGCTGGGGTTGCTTTCCAGTTTGCGAATGACGACCTGTTTGTCCTCGTTCACATCCACCACGGCACTGTCTCCTTCGCCGATACGGCCTGAGAGGAACTCTTCCGCCAAGGAATCTTCCAAAAGTCGCATCACAGCGCGGCGCAGAGGTCGTGCCCCGTAGCTGGGGTTGTAACCCTCTTCCACAAGGCGCTCCTTGAACGCATCCGTGACGGAAAGGTGGATGCCTTTGTCTCGCATGCGAGCGAAAACCTCAGTCAGCATGATTTCAGCGATTTGCTTCACCTCATCGCGGCTCAATTGACGGAAGACGATGATTTCATCGAGGCGGTTCAGGAATTCGGGCCTGAAGTATTGCTTGAGTTCTTCATTAACAAGTGAGCGAATACGATTGTATTGCGTCTCTTCCGCGTCTCCGCCGCCGAATTCAAACCCGAGGCCTCCACCACCCTTTTCAATCACCTTTGATCCAATATTGGAGGTCATGATGATCAAGGTGTTTTTGAAATCAACCGTGCGTCCCTTGGAATCGGTGAGACGACCATCCTCCAAGAGCTGGAGCAGGAGGTTGAACACGTCCGGGTGCGCTTTCTCAATTTCATCAAACAGCACAACAGTGTAGGGACGCCGCCGAACCGCCTCGGTGAGTTGTCCTCCTTCGTTGAAGCCCACGTAGCCAGGCGGCGAGCCAATCAGCTTGCTCACGGTGTGCCGTTCCATGAACTCAGACATGTCAAGGCGGATCATGGCCTCTTCACTGCCAAAGAAGTAGGCAGCCAACGCTTTCGTGAGCTCGGTTTTACCCACACCGGTTGGGCCAGAGAAGATGAAGCTGGCAATGGGCCGATTGGGATTTTTCAAGCCAACTCGGGCCCTGCGGATCGCGCGAGACACAGCCTTGACAGCTTCATCTTGGCCGATCAAGCGCTGATGCAACGTGTCTTCCATGTTGAGCAGCTTCACGGATTCGCTTTCCGTGAGCTTCTGAACGGGAACTCCCGTCCAGGAGGCAACAATGTGGGCAATATCCTCTTCGGTGACCACAGGCGTGCGCCCATCGGACTGACCCTCAAACACAGATCCTTGGATCGTGGAGGGCTCAGCGGTTGAAAGGGAGGAGGACGCTTCGCCGCTGTCTTCTTCATCTTTGCGGGCTTGCAGGATGGAGCGAATCTGCTCACGCAATTCCACTTCCCGGTCTCGCAATTCACCCGCTTTGCCAAAGTCTTGCGAGCGAACAGCTTCCTCCTTCTGCTTTTGCACCTCCCTGAGCTGCTTATCGACTTCCTTGGCGGCCGGGGGTAATTTCGAATTCATCAATCTCACCCGACTGCCAGCCTCATCGATGAGATCGATGGCTTTGTCTGGGAGGAAGCGATCGGAAATGTAGCGATCTCCAAGGGTTGCAGCCGCAACCAAAGCCTCATCGGCGATCTTCAAGCGATGGTGTTGCTCATAACGCTCGCGCAGACCGCGGAGGATTTCAATCGTGTCGTCTACGGAAGGCTCACCAACCATGACCGGCTGGAAACGACGCTCCAGAGCCGCATCTCTTTCGATGTGTTTGCGGTATTCGTCCAGGGTGGTGGCTCCAATGCATTGGAGCTCGCCGCGGGCCAGGGCTGGTTTCAAAATGTTGGCCGCATCAATCGCCCCTTCAGCAGCGCCAGCCCCGATCAAGGTATGCACCTCGTCGATCACAAGAATCACATTGCCAGCGGTGCGAATCTCCTCCATGATTTTTTTCAATCGTTCTTCAAACTCACCCCGATATTTGGTGCCTGCCACCAACAAGCCAATATCGAGAGTAAGAACTCTCTTATCTTCAAGAATATCGGGAACTTCTCCAGATGTGATGCGTTGAGCGAGACCTTCCGCAATGGCCGTCTTACCGACGCCAGGCTCACCGATCAGGACGGGGTTGTTTTTGGTGCGGCGGCCTAAAATCTGGATCACACGGTCGATCTCGTTTTGACGACCAACCACCGGATCGAGCTTGGATTCGGCGGCCAACTGGGTGAGGTTGCTGCCAAATTCGTCGAGAGTGGGGGTTTTGGTCGAGCCCTTGCTGCTGCCTCCGGCCGCCACCTCAGCCGTTTCGCCGAGCATGCGGATCACCTGGGTGCGCACCTTGGCCAGATCGACCCCAAGATTTTCGAGAACCCTTGCCGCCACACCTTCTCCTTCGCGGATCAAGCCCAGGAGGAGGTGCTCAGTGCCGATGTAGTTGTGGCCCAACTGGCGCGCCTCTTCCAGTGAGAGCTCCAACACCCGCTTGGCCCGAGGAGTGAAGGGGATCTCCACTGCCACGAAACCGGATCCACGGCCAATGATCTTCTCCACTTCCACGCGAGCGTCCTTGAGGTTGACCCCCATGGACTTCAAAACCTTGGCTGCCACACCCGTGCCTTCACCGATCAACCCCAGGAGGATCTGCTCAGTGCCAACAAAATTGTGACCAAGGCGTCTGGCTTCCTCTTGAGCCAGCATGATCACCTTGATGGCTTTCTCGGTAAACCGCTCGAACATGGGGCGGCGCCCTCAGCAAGTTCCACCAAGTTATCAGGGATGGGCGGTGCTTTGTGCTTTTTGCAGCAAGCAAGCTGTGACACCAGGCACAAGCCGGGCTCAGCGTTGTTTCCGGCTCTCTCGATGAAGGGGTCATCCCAACAAGTGATCCGGTTTACCGAACCGGGTTGCCGATGCAGAGAGCCAAGACGTTTGCGTTTGTCGTTTTGGGAAAAACGTGCCGGTTCACTCGCAGAGGTGGCAGGGAAAAAGATCAAGGATTAAGAACGCAAATAAATCAGTATTCAACAGACGGTATTTACAAAATTATGGCCACTCGTTATGGCAGAAACCAACCTCAAAGTTTCTTCAATTCAATCAAAGCATCCTCCCCGTTGCGGTAGTAAGCGCGACGAACTGCCACCTCTTTGAAGCCAAGCGAGGCATAGAGGGCTCTGGCAGCCGCATTTGCGCTGGACACCTCAAGTGTGGCCCGTTCCGCTCCCGCCTGGGATGCCAACCGGAGCAAAGCCTCCAGCACGCGCCGAGCCAGACCTTGGCGCCGGTGGTCTGGATGCACCGCCACCGCCGTGATGTGCAGCTCATCCACCACCAACCAGGCACTGGCCAAAGCCAACAGCCCCCCCCCGTCGTCCCGCAACCCAAGCACGGGCCTCTGGGGTTCGCTCAGCTCCCGCTGCCACTGTTCTTTTGACCACAACCCTCCAAGCGACTGGTGATCAAGGCTCAGGCAATCGCAGAGGTCCTCAGGCCCCAAACGGAGCACATCAGCCTGGGGCGTCGGCCGGTCAAAAGGGTCCAGGGGGGAGGCGGCGGGGGCAACGCCCAAATCCTGCCTCCAGGCCAGAGCCTGCTTACCATCTGAGCAATGATGATTTCGCAGGGCGTCATGCCAGCTTTCACCGCTCCCGCTGCCACAGGAGAGGAACGCCCGAGCCCCGGAGCCGGGGATCCGCTGAGCCACTGCTTTGAAGAGGATGTCAATCCTCTGAGCCCAAACTGCAACATCGCACCTATTTCGGCCCGCCTGGATCAGCAACAACGTCTGGTGGTGGGGGGATGCCTGTTGAGTGAGCTGGCCCAGACCTACGGCACGCCTCTCTACGTGTTGGACGAAGCCACCGTGCGGGCGACCTGTCGTGCCTATCGAGAGGCTCTCGCCCAGGCCTATCCCGGCCCTTCGCTAGCTCTTTACGCCTCGAAAGCCAACAGCTCCCTGGCGATCACCGCCCTGGTTGCCTCTGAAGGCCTTGGGCTGGATGCGGTTTCCGCTGGCGAACTCCTCACCGCCCTGCAAGGCGGGATGCCGGCCGAGCGGATCGTGCTGCATGGCAACAACAAATCGCGCCAGGAGATCGCCTTGGCGATCGAGCATGGCGTGACAGTCGTGGTGGACAACTGGCTCGATCTGGAGCACCTGGCTGGCATCGCCTCCGGGCGAGCCACCCCGGCCAGGCTGATGGTGCGCTTCACTCCTGGCATTGAGTGCCACACCCACGATTACATCCGGACTGGCCACCTCGACAGCAAATTCGGCTTCGATCCAGACCAGCTGGAGACCGTGCTGCGGCACCTCAGTGGCTGCCCATGGGCTTGGGTGGATGGGTTGCATGCCCATATCGGCTCGCAGATTTTTGAATTGGAGCCCCACCGTGATCTGGCTGGGGTGATGGCGGACGCCCTGGCGTTGGCGCGCTCCATGGGGCATCCCTGCCGGGATCTCAATGTGGGGGGAGGCCTGGGGATCCGTTACATCCAATCGGACGACCCACCCACCATCGAGCGGTGGGTCGAGGCCGTGGCAGGAAGTGTCGAAAGAGCGTGCAACAGCCGCGGCTTGGCCCTGCCGCGCCTCCTGTGTGAACCGGGCCGTTCGTTGATCGGAACGGCAGGAGTGACGCTCTACTCCGTGGGCAGCAGGAAAGCCATCCCCGGGGGGCGAACCTATCTGTCCGTGGATGGGGGCATGAGCGACAACCCAAGGCCAATCACTTACAACTCTCTCTACACGGCCGTTCTGGCGGACCGTCCTCTGACAAGCCCCTCCACGCCCGTGGACACCGTGACCCTGGCTGGCAAGCACTGCGAATCAGGGGATGTCCTCCTCACGGATCTGCAGCTGCCACCCTGTCGCTCTGGCGAGGTGGTGGTGGTCTTCGCGACGGGTGCCTACAACGCCTCGATGGCCTCCAACTACAACCGCATACCAAAGCCCGCAACCGTGCTTGTCAACGAGGGACTGGCCGACCTGGTGCAACAACGCGAAGAGCCGGAAGATCTACTGCGCTACGACCGACTACCAGCGAGGCTGGCTTAGTTATTATCATAACGGAGGCGAACTCACCCGAACCTTCAGGTTGATTTTGGGACGAGCTTGCAAGCAGATCCCCCTGAACGCGCGGGCAGATTCAGCAATCCAAAGCCCTAGTGACCCCAAGTTACTGTGCAGTTTTGGTTTGATCAAAGGGATCTGATCCTCTTCTTCCTCGATCTTCTATTTGCCTCCCTGCTTGGCATTCTCTTGCTGGGTCGGCTGAAAGACAGCCGCACCCTTTGGCTTCTGAGGGGCTATCTGCTGCTCGTCTCCCTGGCTTGGTTTGTGCAGCGGTTTGTGCCACTGCCCCTCACCACCAAACTTGTGGATGCCCTCGTGCTGGCTTGCAGCCTGGCTCTCGCGATTCTTTGGCAGGGGGAATTGCGACGCTTGATGGAGCTTCTCGGCACAGGCGATCTGGGGGTGTTGTTCGCCGATCGACGGCGCAACCAGCTGGTGAGCGGCTCCGTGGCCGTGCTCACGGAAGCCGCAGGCCGCCTCTCCCAGGCCCGGCGAGGAGCCCTGATCGTTCTCGATCTGGGCAGTGACCTGCGCCCGGAAGACTTTCTCAACCCGGGCATCCCCCTGGATGCTCGCCTTTCGGTGGAGTTGCTCCTGAATGTCTTTGCCGGCGACACCCCTCTGCACGATGGCGCCGTGCTGGTGCAGAAAAACCGAATCCTTTCAGCGGGGGTGATTCTTCCCCTGTCCCGCCAGGGGTTGAACCGTTATGGCACCAGACACCTGGCGGCGCTTGGCTTGACCGAGCGGCACGACAGCTGCCTGTGTGTGGTGGTGTCCGAGGAGACGGGGACCCTCTCCTTGGCCCGCCACGGCCGTCTTGAGAGGCCCATTACCAGCAGTCGCCTCCATGATTTGCTCACCGAGGCGCTGGCATCTGGGCCAACAGGACGTAGCGTAGGCGCGGTTCAGCCGGAATCTCGCGGATGAGTCGCGCCCTGGCGCCCACCTTCAAACCGGGCACGCCAGCCCTGCCACAAGGCCTCGATCCCCTCAGGCTGCCCCGCCACGTGGCCGTGATCATGGATGGCAATGGCCGATGGGCTCGCCAGAGGGGCTTGCCCCGCATGATGGGTCACCGGGCCGGAGTGGAAGCCCTGAAACGCACCTTGCGGCTGTGCAGCGACTGGGGGGTTGGCGCCCTGACCGCCTATGCCTTCTCCACAGAAAACTGGAGCAGGCCCGGCGAGGAGGTGTCCTTCCTGATGACATTGTTTGAACGGGTGCTCGCCCGCGAGCTGGAGGCCCTTGAAAAGGAGCAGGTGAGAATTCGTTTCTTGGGAGAGCTCGAGGAGCTTCCCCAAAAACTGCAGGATCTCATCGCCGATGCCAGTCAGCGCACCGCCGCCAACACGGGCATTCGGTTCAATGTGTGCACCAACTACGGCAGTCGCCGGGAGTTGGTGGGTGCGGCCCAGAAACTCGCCGCCCAGGTGGCCGCTGGCCACCTGCAACCCGACCAGATCAATGAAGCCTCCTTTGCAGCCGAACTGCACACCGCTGGAGAAGAGGATCCCGATCTATTGATCCGCACCAGCGGCGAACAGCGCCTGAGCAATTTCTTGCTCTGGCAGCTGGCGTATGCGGAATTGCATCTGACCGATGTGCATTGGCCCGATTTCGATGCTCGAGCCTTGGAGAATGCCCTGCGCGACTTCCAAAGTCGTCAGCGCCGTTTCGGAGGGGTCGACCCCCAGCCATGAACACTCGTCACGACTGGTCTCGGCAGGAGATTTTGGAGCTGCTTCAACAGCCTCTCCTCGATCTGCTGTGGCAGGCCCAACAGGTGCACCGCACCAGCAACCCCAACCAAGGCGTGCAGCTGGCCTCCCTCCTCAGCGTGAGAACCGGAGGCTGCGAGGAAGATTGCGCCTATTGCCCCCAATCCATGCATCACAGCGCCGATGTCGCCGGTCGACCGGAGCTGGACGTGGAGGCGGTGCTGAAGCGGGCGCGGGAGGCGAAAGCCTCAGGCGCCCATCGCTTTTGCATGGGCTGGGCCTGGCGCGAGATCCGCGACGGCGCCCCCTTTGACGCCATGCTGGCCATGGTGCGTGGCGTGCGGGAGCTGGGATTGGAAGCCTGCGTCACGGCGGGGATGCTCAATGATCAACAGGCCAGCCGACTGGCGGAGGCGGGGCTCACCGCCTACAACCACAACCTGGACACCTCTGCAGAGCACTACGGCCGGATCGTGTCCACCCGCACCTACCAAGAGCGGCTGGACACCTTGCAGCGGGTGCGCGCAGCGGGGATCCAACTCTGTTGCGGCGGCATCCTGGGCATGGGGGAATCCCTGGAGGACAGGGCTGCCCTGCTCGAAGTGCTCGCCGGCTTGAATCCCCACCCGGAGAGTGTGCCGATCAATGGGCTGGTGGCCGTGGAGGGCACCCCCCTCGAGGATCTGCCCCCCGTCGACCCGCTCGATCTGGTGCGGATGGTGGCGACGGCACGCATCCTGATGCCCCACAGCCGGGTTCGCTTGAGTGCGGGCCGAGAACAGCTCAGCCGGGAAGCCCAGATCCTTTGCCTCCTGGCCGGGGCCGACTCCTTTTTCTTGGGAGACACCCTCCTCACCACGAGCAACCCGGCCGAAGAAACCGACAGGGCCCTGCTGGCCGCCGCCGGGCTGGCGACCAGCCGCTGACCGGGATGCACGTTGCATCCTTCTATCGCTTCGCCCGATTCTCCAGGCAGGAATTGGCCCCCCTGCGCTCCCAACTGATCCAGCTGGGCCAGGCGAATGGAGTGTTGGGAACGGTGTTGCTAGCGGAGGAGGGGGTGAACGGCACCCTCTGCGGTTCTGAAGCCGGGTTGGCCAAGATCCTTGACCAGCTCAGAGCCGATCCACGCCTGGCGGATCTGGCGATCCGGCGATCGACAGCGGATGATCCGCCGTTCTTTCGCCTGAAGGTGCGCCTCAAACGGGAAATCGTCACCCTTGGCGTGGAGGGTGTCGATCCCCTCGCGCGCGTGGGCACCTACGTGCCTCCCGACCGCTGGAATGACCTGATTGCCGACCCCCAAACCCTGCTGGTGGATACGCGCAACGGCTACGAGGTGGGTTTGGGCAGCTTCACTGGAGCCATCAACCCTGGCACCAGCCATTTCGGAGAGTTTCCCGCCTGGGTGGAGGAGGAGTTGCCACGGCTGATGGCCGAACGGCAGAGCCAGCGTTTGGCCCTGTTTTGCACCGGTGGCATCCGCTGCGAAAAGGCCACCTCCTATCTGATGCAACGGGGCTTTCAGGCGGTGCATCACCTGCAAGGGGGGATCTTGGGCTACCTCGAGGCAACGCCCCAGGAGCAAAGCCTGTGGCAGGGCGAATGCTTTGTGTTTGACCAGCGCACCGCCCTCAACCATCAGCTCCTGCCCGGCAGCCATGGGCTCTGCCACGCCTGCCGCATGCCCCTGTCTGAAGCGGATCGGGCCCTTCCCAGCTATGTGGCCGGCGTCTGTTGCCGCCACTGCCAAGGTCACCGCAGCGACGCCGACAGGGCCCGCTATGCCGAGCGGCACCGCCAGCAACAGCGCGCCAAGGCAGCCGGGGAGCGCCATCTGGGGCGCGATTTCCCGCCAGCGTTGGAGCCATGACGGCTCAGGCGCTGCTCTACAGCTTCCGCCGTTGCCCCTACGCCATCCGTGCCCGCCTGGCCCTGGCCCAGGCGCAGCTGGCGGTGGAGGTGAGGGAGGTGGCGCTCAAGGCGAAGCCCCCTGAACTCCTGGAGGCCTCCGCCAAGGGCACGGTGCCCGTGCTGCGGACCGCTGACGGGATGGTGCTCGAAGAAAGCCTGGCGATCATGGGTTGGGCACTGGGCCAAACGCCCGCCGGCCGGGAGGCGTGGCAGGGGCTTGAGAACGGCCCCGGCGCTGCCCTGATCGCCACGTGTGATGGCCCGTTCAAGCTGCATTTGGATGGTTTCCGCTACGGGACGAGCCACCCGAACGAGCACCGCCGCGCCGCCGTGGCCATTCTCCAAGACTGGAATGGCTGGCTGGAAGCCCTCGCGATTGAGCGAGCCGAAGCGCCACCGGCCTGGCTGGAGCCACTCGGATGGGCCTTGCTCCCCTTCGTGCGCCAATTTCGGATGCGCGATCCCGAGGGTTTTGCAGGTGAACCGGGCCTGGAAGCCCTCAAGGGCTGGCTTGCCGCCTTTGAGGCGAGTGAGGCATGGGCGCGGGTGATGGCCCCCCCCTGGGCCTGGCGCCAGAGCTGGCGCTCCCCCCAGTGGCTCTACCACCTGGCGCTGGAGAGCGACTGGCAGGAGGCCCGACGGCAGGGCCTCTACAGCCGCTCCACCCGGGGCAAAAGCTTGGCGGAGGTGGGGTTTCTCCATGCCAGCTGGAGCCACCAGGTGGAGGCCACTTGGGGGCGCTTCTACAGCGATGGGCCAGAGCTGCGGCTGCTGGTGATCGATCCGGCACGCCTCGCCAGCGCCGCCATCCCCCTGCGGGAGGAGCCCGCGCCAGGCAGCGGCGAACGCTTCCCCCACATCTACGGACCGCTGCCGATCGAGGCGGTGCTCCTCGCGGAGCGCTACAGCCCCGAGGGAGAGAGAGACCATTCATGAGCGAGGCCTTCCCCGCCGCCGTTCCCGACCTGGGGACCATCGAAGCCGAAGCGGCCCAGCGGGGATGGAAACTGCGGTTGGCCGCCCCCCGGCGGCTGGGGCTGTGGAGTCTGCGGGCGGTGGTGGCTCGGCCCCTGGGCGATGGCCGAGCGGAATGGCTGGGGGAACTCAAGGGCTGGGCCCTGCCCCAGGGGCAAGGGTTGCGGCTGGACACCCTGCGGGTGCAAGGCGAAGGGAGCGCGGGCGCTGCTCCCCTGCTTCTGGCCGCGGCATGTGCCTGGGCCCTGGAATGCACGCCCTGCCGCCGGGCCCGGTTTCTGGCCATCCACGACAACGACCGCCAACATCGCCGGCTGGTGCGCTACTTCCGCGCGCTGGGCTTCGAGCCGATCCGGGAGCTGGGATCCAGCCCCGCCGACTGGGGCCCGCGGCTGCTCTGGGGAGGGAGTGGTCTGTTGATGGAAGGGGATTGCCGCGAAACCATCCAGCGTTGTGCCCGCCGCTGGCGAGGCGCCTAGGGCGAGCACACCCTGCCCTTCACCACCCACAGAGCCTGGCCAGGCTGGAGCGGCAGCCAGGCTTCATTGGTGGTGAGGGGCTCGGTGCTGACGATGGTGACCACGTCGTCGGGTCCCGCCAGCTCGGAGAAATCCACGCTCACATCGTCATCGGCCAGGCGGGCCTGGCTGAAGGGAGCCTGCCGGGTGAGCAGGTGCAGCCGGGTGGTGGCATAGACAAACAACCAATGGCCATTGCTCAGCAAGCCATTGAAGGTGCCCCGCTGGGCCAAGACGGCGGAGAGCCGCGCCAGCTGGGAATGGAGGCCGATCCCATCCTCCGGGTTCACACCAGCGCGATCGAGCTCCTGCAGCAGCCAGCAAAAGGCGGCCTCGCTGTCGGTGTCACCTTTGGGGTGGTAGCCACCCTCCAGCTGCCAGCTGCCCTCCAGATGCCCGTTGTGGGCAAACACCCAATCCTGGCCATGCCACCGGCGATGGAACGGGTGGCAATTCTCAAGGGCCACCTTGCCCCGGGTGGCCTTGCGGATGTGGGCGATGGAGCAGTGGGATCTCAAGGGGAGGGTGGCCACCTCGGCGGCTACCGCCGAAAACGCCGCCGGCGCCTCCTCCCGATAGAGGCGCACCCCTTGACCATCGACGTTGAAGCACGCCAACCCCCAACCATCGCCATGGTCTGCCGTGGCGCCACCGCGGCGCCTGAGGCCATGGAAGGAGAAGCAGAGGTCGGTGGGGGTGTTGGCGCTGAGGGCCAGAAGCTCACACATGCCATCCATTCTCGCCAGCCCGCACAATGGGTGGATCGCCCCGCCGCCCATGACGCTCCGCACCAAGGTCGCCCTGGGGCTGCTGGTGTTTGTGCCCATCTCGATCGCCGCCGAACGCCTGGAGATGGGAGAGGGGGCGGTGTTCCTCACCTCGGCCCTGGCCATTCTGCCGTTGGCCGTGTGGCTGAGCACCGCCACCGAAGAGCTGGCCCTGGCCCTGGGGCCCTCGATCGGTGCCCTGCTCAACGCCGTTTTCGGCAATGCCACCGAGCTGATCATTGCGCTCACGGCGCTGCGGGCGGGCCTGGTGGAGATCGTGAAGGCGAGCATCACGGGCACCATCGTGGCCAATCTCTTGCTCGCCCTGGGGCTCTCGATGCTGGTGGGGGGCATCGGACGCCAGGAGCAAACCTTCCAGCCGGTGGTGGCCCGCGTGAACGGCACCGCCATGAGCCTGGCCGTGCTGGCGATCTTGATCCCCAGCCTCACCGGGATGGGGGATGGGGGCCATGGGATGGGCACCCAGCGTTTCTCCACCTTTGTGGCCTGTGTGTTGTTGCTGGTGTATGCGCTCACGCTCCTCTTTTCGCTTCGCACCCACAGCGGCCTCTACGACGTCGCCGAGGCCGACCTGACGGCGGATCCCGCTGCCGATGCCCACGGCGCAGGCGGCTCCGCCTCCCACAAGCCACCCCTCCTTCCCTGGCTGGCGGTTCTGGTGGCCGCCACGGCGGGTGTGGCCTACGAATCGGAGCTGTTTGTGGGTGTGGTGGAGGAGGTGACCGCCAAGGTGGGGCTGAGCGCGCTCTTCACCGGGGTGGTGCTGCTGCCCCTGCTCGGTGGCGTGGCGGAATACCTCACCGCCGTGACCATGGCTCGAAAAAACAAGATGGATCTGGCGGTCTCCGTGGCCCTTGGCTCCACCCTGCTCGTGGCCCTGCTGGTGGTGCCGATTTTGGTGTTGCTGGGCCCATGGATGGGCCATCCCTTGGATCTGAATTTCCAGATTTATGAGTTGATGGCCATCGCCACCGCCGTTGTGGTGAGCAATCTGGTGAGTCTGGATGGTCGCTCCGATTGGCTGGAGGGGGTGTTGCTCCTGGCGGCCTATGTGATCCTGGCGGCCGGCTTCTATTTCCAGAGCATGCCCCTGGCGTCTGTCACCTGAGATGAGCTCCTCCCTCCCGCCTCCTGAAAGCGAAGCCCTGATCCCCCCCCTGCCCCCCGATCCGGAGAACCAGGGGCTGATGCTCTCGGACATGGCGGAGGTGCCCGCGTTCCGGCCCAGCAATGCCTGGAGCCGCATCAACCGCTCCGCCTCGCTGCGCTTGCTTCTGGCCCTGCTCTTCACCCTGGCGGCGAGCTTGGCGGGGTTGCGCCCCCTGATTCTGGCGGCCGGGATCCTGCTGCTCACCCTGGCGCTGCTCCAGCTGCTGCCGCCGTTGTGGCGGCAACTGAGCGGGCGTCTGGATGACGCGCCCACGGCCCGCGTGTTGGCGGCGGTGGCCCTGGTGCTCGCTGCCCTGGTGATCCCCATGGCCCTGGGCTGGCTGGATCCGTTGTTCACCCTGTTGCGCAGCGGCAATTGGGAAGCGATCGGCGCCCTCGGCGAAGGGGTGGTGGGGGCCTTCGGCCAGATCATGGTGGCCAGCGTGGCCTTGATGATCGCCTGGCGCCAGGTGTTGGTGGATCAGCGGCTCACCAGCCAGCAAAACCGCATCACCCAAGCCCAAACGATCGACAGTTTCATCCATGGCATCTCTGAACTCATCAGCGATGAGGAGGGCATGCTTGAAGACTGGCCCCTGGAGCGGATGCTCGCTGAAGGGCGACTCTCGGCGGTGTTTGGCTCGATCGATCGGGATGGCAAGGCCCGAGTGCTGCGCTTCCTCTCCCATGCCAAGTTGCTCACGCCGTTGAAACGCGACTACCGGCTCGGGCGGGCGATTCTCGATGGGGAGGGCAGCTACGCGGAGGATCGGGCGGCGGGCGTGCCCGTGATTCGCCTGCAGCACCTGCTCAAGGGGGTGGATCTGTCGGGCACCGACCTGCGCGGGGTGGATTTCAACGGCGCCGATCTGCGGGGAGCGGATCTGTCGTTTTGCGACCTCACGGGAGCCAATCTGGCGGGCACCAATCTGGCGGGCACCAACCTGGAGCAAACCCGGCTGGAAGACTGCCGCTTTTTCTACGGCCGGCCGCAAACAGCCTCCCCCCGCCTGGGCTCGGCCCCCTTTGATCTGGCCACGGGCGCCGGCACGGGCGCCGTGGTGGAAAACATCAATCTCTCCGGCGCCCGCCTGCTCGACGCCCAAACCCACCACTACCTGGCCTCCTGGAGCGGCGCCCGCTCCAGAGCCACCATCCCGGGAGGCTGCAAGGGTATCCCGAGTCAATTGGGCCGCCCGCTTTAGGG
>JAYKHK010000022.1:0-9096 GCA_035284785.1 Cyanobacteriota bacterium
CCCTGCCCCACCTAGCTCCCCATGGCCTTTCACCCTCCCTTGTGGCGCACCCGGGACGATGCCGGGGCAGAACTGGCCAAACGCTTCCAATCCTGGCTGAAACCCAAGGAGGCGACGCTCTTGCTAGCGCTGCCCCGGGGAGGGGTGCCGGTGGCTGCAGCGATGGCTCGCAGGCTGCACTGGCCATTGGCCACCTGGTCTGTGAGAAAAGTGGCGGATCCCTCCTGGCCGGAGCTGGCCATTGGAGCGGTGGCTGCCGGCGGGGTGGTGGTTTGGCGGGACGGGGGACAGCAAGCCGCCACCGATCGCGAGTTTCTGGCAAGGCGCCAGGGTTGGCTGCAGCTGGAAGAGCGAGAACTTGCCCGGCGACAGGCCCGCTTCGGTGATCCACCTGCCAAGGACCTCGAGACTCTCCATCTGGTGGTGGTGGATGACGGCATCGCCACGGGCATGACGGTTCGGGCGGCGCTCCTCGCCTTGCAGCGATGCCAACCAGCCTCCCTCACCCTGGCGGTGCCCGTGCTGGATCGGGATGTGGTGGCGGACCTCGAGCCCTTGGTGGACCGGCTGGAAGCCCTCGCCGTGGTGGAGGATCTGCGTGCCGTGGGCCTTTGGTATGAGGAGTTTGCGCAACTCAGCGATGCGCAGGTGTTGGATCTGCTGCAGCCGCATCGGCGCCCCTCGGCTTGAGCCATCCAGATCGATCGGTCAGTGTCTCTCAATCATCGAGTTGAAAAACCGTGGTGCTGTTCAACTCCCGGTAGGAGGATTCCGCCATGGAATCCACTTCAAATTCAGTCCAATTTGAGAGATTTTCTGGCAGCTCTGCCAGCAAAGGCCACTCAATTCGCTGCCGTCGCCAGGTGAGGCCCACGCAGGTGAGTGCCACGTCATCAGCCATCAGCGACCAAAGCACGTGCACATCACCGTGGCTGTAGGCCATGGGACTGGTTTGGGGGGGACGGTCTGGCAGATGGCCAGGAAGCGTCTGGATGGTTCTGCGGTTTTCCCAGGCCAAGTAGCGACCGTTGTCGGTGGGATAAAACCAACAGGTTTCATTGGCCGCATCCTGCAGGGGATAGCAATCCAGACACTGCGCAGAATCGACTTGCAACTGCAGACCGGGTTGCTTGCCTCCTGATTCGCCCTCAGGAGGCTCCGGCAAGCTGCCGCTCACGTGGTAGACCCCAAGCCAGAGGCTGCGGGGCTCAATCAGGGGCACCAGCGCATCACAGAGCAGCTGTGCGGGGCTCTCTTTGGGAAAAGGTTGATCGCCGGAAGCCTTCAGTGCGCCAGTGTCCGCAAGGCCCGCCAGATCCATGGGGATGGATGGAGAGACACGAAACAGGCGCAGTTGGGTGCCACTGCGCAGGCCCTGCCGCTGGGCCTCCACCAGGGCGGGCCAGTCACAATCTCCCTTTGGCAAGGCCCCTTCCCGAGACAAAACAAAGCTGAGCGCATGGTGCATGGGTTGAAGAATCAAGGCTTGGCGGGGGTGGGCCGGGGCACTGTGCTCAACCAGGACTGGGTTCGCATCACATCCCTGCTGTAGCGATGGTCCAGCTGGGCGAGCACGCTGTAGATCTCCATGGCCTCCTGACCAGCGGCTCGCGCCTCCTCTGGTCGCTTCAGCTGCTGGAGGACAACAGCCAAACTTTCTAAAGCATGGGCAAGGTCGTCGCGATAACCGCCCACTTCCACAGCCATGCTGCCGGCTGAGGATGAGCGATCGAGGGAGCGCAACAGGGCAATGGCTTCCTCCAAGGGAGGCCTGGCCCGGGAGGGATCGCCAACCTTGGCGAAGGCTTGGCCAAGCCGGTTGAGAGCCTTGCCCCAGTCCCCTGTGAACTGCGGTTGGCGGCGTGCCATCTGTCGCAGCAGGGCTTCTGCCTCCTGGGCAGGCCGGAGGGCCTGGTCATACTGCTGGAGCAGATCAGCCACCTGACTGAGATTCACCAGCGTCCCCGCCAGCCCATACTGAAGAGCCAGGTTCTCGGGAGCCAGCTCCGCAAGGCTGCGAGCCAGGCCAACAGCGACCTGAAGATCCTGTTGCGCCTCGCCAAGCCTGTTGAGGGCCACAAGCAGACTGGCCCTCAAATTCAACACATCCACCCGTTCCCCTTGCGAGAGGGGGTCCACGGCGGCGATGCTCTGGTGGATCCGCACCAAATCGTTCGCCAAGGGCAACGCCTCTTGCAAACGGTTGGTCTCGAAGTAGAGCAGCACCAAATTGCGAAGGGGACGCTCCAACACCAAGGGCACTTCGCCAGCCCGGCCGGCGCTCTCCAACCGGTAGAGGGACAGTGATTCCTGCGTGAATGGGATGGCCTCCGTCTTCCTGCCCAGGCGAATCAAAACCACGCCCAAGTTATGCAGGGACGCCGCCAATTGAAGCCGTTGGGAGGGATCCTGAGCCGCAAGCTCTCGATGAAGCTGCAGGGAGTGTTGTTGCGCCCGCAGGGCCTCCTCGTAGCGGCCGGCGTTGTAGTGAGCCCCTGCCTGTTGCTCAGCCTCTTTGGCCGCCTCCAGCAGGGCGGGATCGGAAGCCTCGGCAGCGAGGCTTGCGACTGGGGCGATGGAGTGCGACGCCTGACGGACCATCGCCAACATGGCGGAGGGCGCCAGGATCAGCACAGCACAAAGGCCGCAAAAAGAAGAAAGAACCAACCTGGCTGGCCGCATGGGGGGCCCGGGAAGCGTCTTGTGTGCCATAGCCAAGGTCCGAGATGGCTCCAAGCAGATTGTCCTGGTGCCTTTCCCTCTCTAGCCTGGCCTGGCTGGGCTGGCGAGCAGCCGCCATCTCCAGCAAGATTTGGTGATGTTGAGCAGGCTGGCGGCCAGAAGTCTTGCGCTGGCGCCAAGGGGGTCAAAGGATGGCAAGCCGCCGGGCAGCAGTCCGGCTTAACTTGTATTCATTGCCACCAAATGACGTAAACCAAGATTGCACTTTTTCTGGAAGCGTTTCCACCAAGCCAGCCAGCAAGACCCGTCGTTTTACCGTCAACTCGTTGCTGGCAATGACGTCAACCATGGCTCCTCCCCCAAGCCAGGCCTTTATGGCAGCCTGCCCTCAGCAGCAAATGGATGCCATTGATCTCTTGCTTGAAGATCTTGGCTCAGTCGATCCAATGCTTCAACATCGCGCTTCATTCCAGAGCTGCTGGCGAGAGTTAACGCAACTGAGAGCAGAGCTTGTCAATCTGCTCCTCTCCCGTCGACGCCTGGTGCGAGAGGCAACAGCACAAGTGCACTTGGGGGAGGGCAGCTAAGTCATGGCTGCCAGGCGCTGACGCACGAGCAGCACCCGCTCGTCAATCAACTGGCGGGCTTCCTTGAGGCTAGCGGCTTGGCCCATCGGCACCCCACTGGCGTGCCGAACGGCAAAGGGGCCTGATCGACAGGGTCTCGCCATGTCCCAACACACAATGCAGCCTCGATGACGCCACTCCCCTCGCATGGAGGCCTTGGATTTGGGAGCATCGCTGGCCATGGCCGCGTGGGGAGATCTGGAATCCTTTCACTCAAGCCACACCGCCCGAGCCGGCCAGCTCTCTTCACACGTTGCAGTGAACCTTGCGGTGCCTGAGTAGACAGAGATCAGCCACCCTCCCTCCATGCCCTACAAGCATCTGTTGGTGCCCAGTGACGGCACCCAACGCTCCGCCCAGGCCTTGGCCCAGGCGATCGAGCTGGCCAAAGCCCTGGGCGCCAAGCTCACCCTGGTTCATGTGCAAGCTCCTCTGCCCGTTCCCCTCGTTGGCATGGGAGACATGTTGGATCCTGCAACCGTGGAGAGCCTCAGCCAAACGGCGGCAAAGGAAGCGGATCGGATCCTGGCGGAGGCCCGGGCCGTCGGAACGACAGCTGGCCTCCCCATTCAAACCGAGGTTGTGAAGCAAGATCTTCCCTATCGCGCCATCGTCGAGGCTGCCAAACGACATGACTGCGATCTCATCGTGATGGCGTCCCATGGCCGCAAAGGACTCTCTGGCTTGCTCCTCGGCAGTGAAACGCAGCGGGTGTTGCTGAATGCCCCCATCCCTGTGCTGGTGGTGCGCTGACAGGACGGTCTTCCCCATCGAAGCGGCAGCGACACCTGCGTCAGAATTCATAGGTTTCTGCGGCTCGTTCTCCGCCATGACCCGTGAGCGTGATCCATATCAGATACCCCGAGCTGGCCTAGAAGCCGCACCCCTGGCTGGCTTGGCCGGTCTCAGGGTCACCAACCCCCAGCCCGGGCTGCCCACAAGGCAACTGGTGAGCGAGGCCACGGTGGCAGGCGTCATCGTTTACGCCACCTACCAAGCCCTGCTCAGCGGTTTGCGGAGCGAGGGGCTCGTGCGCAGGGGTGTGTTGACACGTACCGCGCAAGTGAGGTTGATCCTCAGCACCGTCTGGGAAGCCATGAAAGAAGGGACGGCCGTTGGGCTGGTTCTGAGTTTGGTGTTGCTGGTCTGCCCTTGGCTGTCGCTCCCCCTGACGGTCCTGGGTGCGGTGGGGTTTGGCAAGGCCTCCATCGATCTTTTTCACGCCTTTTGGGATGGTCTGAGTGAAGGCCAAAAGAGACAACTTCACGCCGCGGCCTATGACGCCGGCGTCAACCTCAATCGCCTTCTGGGCGGACCGCCCGCTGGCCCCCTCGATCTGCCGGACTAAGCCCCGCCTGATCGAGACCAGAGAAGGTCCGACTCGATCCGATCCAACTGCCAAGCCCGGCGCAGATCATTGGGTTGAATGCCATAGCCAAGCCGCCGGGAGGCCATCAACAATTCTCGGCGACTCCGGCAGTGGCGCAGGCCTCGCCGGATCACCCCATCGGTTTCGGCATCTTCGACGAGTCGTTCCAACTCGCTCCAGCTCATGGATCTCTCTTGGGCCGCTCTAGCTTGACAAGGTCCACCTGAACGGACAGCCCCCAGGCCCTTTCGTGAGGAAATGCCCACCGGGACTGCCTTAATGGTGGCAAGCTGCTTGAGGGGGTCGGTGCCCCACCAGCAGCAGCGCCCTCATGTTTTTTCAGATCTCTCACAGGCTCCTTTACTCCTACACACCGGCGGTGTTCCTGGAGCCCATGACACTGCGGCTGTCTCCTCGGCAGGATGCCTGCCAGCGGCTCCTGCATCACCAGATCAGCATCTTTCCCGCACCAGCGGGGTTGAGCCATGGGGTGGAGCCTGACGGAACCAATGTGGCGGTGGGCTGGTTTGATGCCACCCACGACGAGCTCACCATCCAAATGGAAGCCATCGTGCAAACCCTCCGTGACAATCCATTCGACTGGATTGTCACGGATCCAAGGGTGCAAACACTGCCAGCCCGCTACTCAGAGGCCGAAGCCCACTCCTTGGCTCCCTGCTTGAGCAGCCAGGAGATGGATCCCTCTGTTCAAGCCTGGGCCAGGGAGCGAAGTGAAGAAGTGGAGGGCCACACCGCCGCGTTTTTGATGCACTTGGCGGATCAAATCCACCATGGCTTTGTGCATGTGGGCCGGCCCGATGGCGCCCCTTTCTCCCCCAGCGAAACCCTGCGACGTCGCAGAGGAGCATGCAGGGATACGGCCATGTTGTTTGTGGAGGCTTGCCGGAGCCTCGGATTGGCTTCCCGGTTTGTGAGTGGCTACTCGATGCATCACCCTCCCGAAGTGAGTGAGCACGAGCTCCACGCCTGGGCAGAGGTGTATCTCCCCGGGGCAGGCTGGCGCGGATACGATCCCAGCCTTGGCCTGGCCGTTGCCGATGGCCATGTGGCGCTGGCCGCCACCCCCGACCATCGGCTCGCCGCACCCGTCACGGGTCAGTACCGCGGCACCGGCGCCAGCTCAGACATGCGCTACGAGCTCACAGTGAGGGCAGCGGAAAACCTCGACAAGCTGGCGGTGAGCCTGCCGACCGATCTGGCTGCGCCTTTGGAGACTTAAGCCCAACGACCACCCCTCTGGCCATGGGATCGCCGTCGCTCCTTTCGACCCTCTTGCTGCTGCTCGCTGGGGTGTTGATCGCACGGTTGAGCGCGGGCCATTTGGCCCGATGGGCTGTGCCCGCGATTGTGCTTGAACTCTTGGTGGGAGTGGTTCTGGGCAATACCCTGCTGCCCTTTGCCGCCGTGGCCCCCCTCAGCGGCCTCACGGAACTGGGAGTGCTCACCTTGTTTTTCCAGGTGGGTTTGGAAGTGCAAGGCGATCTGCTCGCCTCCCGAAGGGGCGCGATCCTGCGCACGGTGGCCTTGAGTGCCCTGATTCCTCTCCTGGCCTACGGGGCTTTGCAACAGGGCTTCAACCTCACGCCCGGCGCAACTCTCCTCACCCTTGCGGCCCTGAGCGCCACAGGCACAGGCGTCACCCTGAGGCTGCTGGCCCAAAGAGGAGCGCTCGCCACCCCTTCCGGTCGTCTGCTGGTGGGCATCTCGGTGTTGGACGACCTGCCGGCGATCGCCCTGCTCACCCTGGCCACCCTGGTGGGAGGCAGCGCCCTGGCCAAGGGAGGGCTGGCTTGGCTTGGCTTCCCTTTCGGGCTTGCGGCAGCAGCTCTGAGCTGGTGGGGCGCAGGGGTGTGGGTGCGCCACCGCTCTGAACGTCCCAACAGCCCCTTGGCACTGTTGATCTTGCTGATCAGCTGTGCCTGGGTGGGCGAAATGAGCGGCCTGAGCTCCTTGTTGGGAGCCCTTTGGGCTGGGGTCTTGCTGGCTCGGCTACGAAGCTCGGAAGAGGGCGCCAAGAGCAGGGCAGCAGACGCCGCCATGCGCCGCACATTTGAACTGCTCACCGAGGTGTTCCTTCCCCTGTATTTCATCAGCGTGGGCATGCGACTGCCATTGGCAGCCCTACTCGAACCGCGAGCCTGGGCCCTGGCAGGCGCGCTGATCGTGCTGGCTCTGTTGAGCAAGGGAGCCTGCGCCCTGGGGATTTGGCGCCGAGATGTGGCGGCCGGGGTCGACCGTGCCGTGGTGGTGTACGGCCTCATTCCCAGGGGATTGCCCGGGCTTGTGTTTGCCACCACCGCGCGCCAAGCCGGCGTGATCAATGCCGTGGAATTTTCTGCCGTGGTGTTGATGGTCACCTTCACCACCGTGGTGGGCTTGCTCATGCTCGACAGCCGCCTCAAGACCCTCTCCCTGCGCTCTGGCGAGCAACGCGCCAAGGCTGCGTACGGAGAACCGCAAACCAAGGCTGACAAGATTTCGTAACATCTTGCAAACTCCCTGAGCCAACATGGCGCGTTCCCTGACCCGACAGTTCTCCACAGAACTGCACGCAAGGGCCATCGATTCCTGCACAGACATTGAAGAGCTGCGCCGCGTGGCCAAAACCCTGCTCTCCGCCTGGCAACTGCAAGCGGAACTCAGTGAGCAGTATGGCGCTGAACTTCTCGGAATCCATCGCCCCAAAAAACCCTGAGCGAGAGGCGTCCAAACCGATCCAAAATGCTGCTGCGATGCCAAGACATGGCGCTCAGCAATTGCGGAGGCGCTGGGCAACTTCTGGATTGAATTCAATGCTGCCTGGCGCAGTGAACAGCTCAGGTCGGCGGGAACGCAACGCTTGGGCTTGCTGATCCAGGCGTTCTTGGGCGATGAGCAAGCGGTCCCGATGGTTTGCCGTCCAGTTGGCGCGATGGTTGCGCTCCCGCCGCTGCCAGGCCTCCTGGGCCTGGAGATGACGTTGCCAATCCGCTTCTCGATCTTCCTGGCGGAAGCGTGATTCTCTGGCCTCATCCCAGGGATCCGGCGCGGGAAGGGGGACGTAGGTCTCCTCTTTCACCCGCGCCAATTGGAGCTCCGCCCTTCGCAGGGCCGCCATTTGGGCGACCAAGCTGGGACGCTCCTGCAAGCAAAGCTCCTGCGCTCGCTGCTGAGCCAGCTGTCTCTGAACGTTGGCCAGCCGTTGCTGTTCAGCCCGGGGGTTCACAGGTGCTTGAACTCCCTGCTCAGCTTGGTTGGGAGCAGCAAGGCGCGGCTTGTGGCCACAGGACCCCAGCCAGGGAAGCCACACAACCAACAGGAGCCAACGCGACCAACGGCGCTTCATAGATCGGGGGTTTGAGATGCCATTCTCGTGGGGGCGAGGATCGGATTGGCGATGACGCTCAGCCTCTTGGACGTGGATCTGCTGGCCTTCGAACGCGGAAGCGAATCCACACGTCGAGCAGTCGTTGAGGGGGTGCAACAGAGCCTTCGCTGCGGTTTTGTCAGGAGCCACCACGACTTGCCCAGCGATCTGTTGGATGAGGCGTACGGCCTTTTGGCTGAGTTTTTCCACCTTCCGCTGGAGGCCAAACAACGCTTTCACGATCCCGAGGCCCATGGCCAAACCGGATACACCGGTGTGCTTGTGGAAACAGCCGCACAGGAGGAGCATGCCGATTGGAAGGAAATGCTGAATTGGTCAGCCCCTGTCGCACCAGATCACCCCCTGAGGCTCCAATACCCCTTGCTCTACCCCGCAGGAGTGTTGCCGGAGGAGGTGGTGCCAGGCATCTCAGCCGTGTTGAGCCGTTTTCACAGCGCCATGGCCGATTTCCAGAGACGCTTTCTGCGGGTGATCGCTCTTGGCCTGGGAGCGGCAGAAACGTTCTTTGACGAGATGGTGCAAGAAAGTCCCACCCTGACAAGGGCTTTGCGTTACCCGCCCATGGCTGAGGCACCTGGGGGAGGGCATGTCTGGGCTGCTCCACATGCCGACATCAACTTGATCACCCTGCTTCCAAGGGCCACGGGTCCTGGGCTTGAGGTGTGCATTGACGGCCAGTGGCAGCCTGTGGAGCTACCGGAGGATCGAGTGATCATCAACACCGGCCTGATGTTGGAACGGCTCAGCAATGGCAGGCTGCCCAGCGGTTGGCACCGGGTGGTTGCGCCTGCTGCCGCCGCGGCAGAGCGCCTCAGCGTGGTGCAATTTTGCCACCCCACCCCAAGCACAATCCTTGCTCCCCTGGCCTGCTGCTGCCAAGAGCCCACGCCACAACGGTTTGCTGCGATCTCCGCCGCCGATGCCCTGCAGGATGTTCTGTATCGTATCAAGCTCCTGAAGCAACATAAGGCCGTGAAAACTTGACGGCCAACGCGTGAGCAGCTTGACTCTCAGAAGTGAGCTATCCAGGA
>JAYKHK010000023.1:0-5536 GCA_035284785.1 Cyanobacteriota bacterium
AGCTGCATCGGGATCACCGTGAGCAGCGGGCTGAGCAGCTCATCCACCAACGGCAGCGGTAGCAGCAGATCAAACAGCTCGGTGTCACCACAAACCGGTGCCACGCCGATCAGCTGGGCATCGCGAGCCTTCGCCTCCTGAGCATTGGAGAGCACCTTGTCAAACACGGAGCCCGGCACCGCAATCGACACCACAGGCACACGGGCATCCAACAAGGCGATGGGGCCATGCTTCATCTCCCCAGCCGGGTAGCCCTCGGCGTGGATGTAGCTGATTTCCTTGAGTTTGAGGGCCCCCTCCATGGCGATCGGATAGTTGATGCCACGCCCCAGAAAGATCACATCCTGGGTCTCAGCAAACAGATGGGCCAGCTCCGCGCAACGGCCATCGTGGTCGTCCACCAGCTGACGCATCACCTCCGGCAGGCTGCGCAGCTGGGCGGCCAGCTCGGCCAGCCGCTCAGCGCCGGGCACACCGGGCTGCCCAGCGCGCCGCTCCGCAAAGGCCAGGGCCAAGCCGTAGAAGGCCAGCAACTGGCCGAGAAAGGTTTTCGTCGCTGCCACGCCCACCTCGATGCCCGCGCCGATGTCGAGAATGTGGGGCACCAGGCGGCCCAGGGAACTCTCCGGCCGATTGGTGATGCCCAGCAGCCGCGGCTGGTAGGCCGGATCCGCCAAACCCTGGCGGCGCTCCTGCTCCATCACCAACGCCGCCAGGGTGTCTGCCGTTTCCCCCGACTGGGTGACGCCGATGGTGAGCGTGTGGGGCCGCAGCGGCGGTGGCGCATAGCGAAACTCACTGGCGTAAAACACAGTGGTGGGCACCCCTGCCAGTTGCTCCAGCAGGTAAGCCCCCACCTGAGCCGCATGGCGGCTGGTGCCACAAGCCAGGATCTGGATCTGCTCCACCCCCGCATACACCGCCTCATCGAGAGGCAAGGCCACCAGGGCCCCCTCCGGCAGGTGGCGGGCCACCCAGAGGGCCGCCGTTTCCGGCTGCTCATGGATCTCCTTGAGCATGAAATGGCGGAAGCTGCGCTTGTCCGCCACGTGCTCGGTGCCTGAAAGCAGGCTGGGGGTGCGCTGCACCCGCTGGCCGAGAGCGTCGTAGAGCTCAATGCCCAAGGGGGTGAGCAAGGCTGTCTCCCCATCCTCCAAGGGCAGGATGGTGCGGGTGAAGCCCGCCAGAGCCGGAGTATCGCTGGCGCAGAGAAACTCTCCCTCCCCCAGGCCAATCAGCAAGGGAGCCTGGCGGCGAGCCACCACAAGGGCCCCGGGCACTTTTGCCCACACCACCGCCAAGGCATAGGCCCCATGGAGCAGGGGGAGCACCTCCTGAACCGCCTGCAACAGCAGCGGCGCCGAGGGCTCTTGCCCTTCAGCCTCCAGGCGCTGCAGACGCCGCGCCACGAGGTGGGGGATCACCTCCGTGTCGGTGTCGGAGCGGAAGCGCACGCCCTCAGCCTGCAGCTCCTCCCTCAACAACCGGTGGTTTTCGATGATGCCGTTTTGCACCACGGCCAACTCACCCCTGCCATCGAGGTGGGGGTGGGCGTTGCGCTCCTCCGGCTTGCCATGGGTGGCCCAGCGGGTGTGACCGATCCCACAAAGGCCTGGGGCCCCCTGTGCCTCAAAGCGAGTGGTGAGGTTCACCAGCTTGCCTTCGGCCTTTAGGCAGTGCAGCTTGCCTGCCTCCACCGTGGCAATGCCAGCGGAGTCATAACCGCGGTACTCGAGCTGCCGGAGACCCTCCAGCAGCTGAGGCGCCGCTTCCCTCGAACCAATCAGGGCAACGATGCCGCACATACGGTCCCCACAACCGGCCTGAGCTTATGGGGGAACGAGCGCGGGCACCAGGGCCCGGGGCTCAGTAAGACAGACCCATCGAGCGGCTGGTTTCGTCTCCCAGATAAACGCGGATGCTGATGAAATCCGTGGGGCAAGCGGTTTCACACCGCTTGCAGCCGATGCAATCCTCGGTGCGCGGCGAAGAGGCGATCTGGCCAGCTTTGCAACCATCCCAGGGCACCATCTCCAGCACATCCAGGGGGCAGGCCCGCACACACTGGGTGCAGCCAATGCAAGTGTCGTAGATCTTGACAGCGTGAGACATGGACCTCAGTGGGCGGGGTGGGCGCCGGCGGCGCAGTAGGCGTGGTGCCCCTTGACGGGCGTGGTGCCAAGGTACCCAACGTGCAAGGTGGCGGGGCCCTGGAGCCTTCCTGCCGTCACCCTTGTTCATACGCGCCGGGGGGCTGGCACCGGCGACCCCATAAGATGCTCCCTCCCACTCACTCTCCATGTCCCAGGAAGAGATCTTCGAACAAGTGCGCGGCATCGTCGCCGAGCAGCTCAGCGTGGATGCGGCGGAAGTGAATCCCGAATCCCACTTCCAGAACGACCTGGGCGCCGACTCCCTCGACACCGTCGAGTTGGTGATGGCCCTCGAAGAGCATTTCGACATCGAGATCCCTGATGAGGCGGCCGAAGGGATCACCACCGTTGGCGATGCGGTGAAGTACATCCAAGAGAAAACAGCCTGAGGCGCTCGATGGTGGAGGGACTCCGCCGCGTCGTCGTCACTGGCCTGGGGGCCGTCACGCCGATCGGCAATGACGTCAGGGAGTATTGGGAGGGCCTGAGGTCCGGTCGCAACGGAGTCGCTGGGATCACCCTGTTCGATGCCTCCCGCCATGCCTGCCGCTTTGCGGCAGAGGTGAAGAATTTCAACCCGGCCGGCTGGCTTGAACCCAAAGAGGCCAAGCGTTGGGATCGCTTCTGCCAATTCGGGGTGGTGGCCGCCAAGCAGGCCGTTGGCCACGCCGGGCTGGTGATCGATGCCAGCAACGCCCAGCGGGTCGGTGTCGCCATCGGATCAGGCGTGGGTGGCCTGTTGATGATGGAGAGTCAGGCCCATGTGCTGGCGGATCGGGGCCCCGATCGGGTGAGCCCGTTCTGCGTGCCGATGATGATCCCCAACATGGCCACCGGCCTGGCTGCCATCGCCCTGGGGGCGAAGGGTCCCAGCAGCGCCGTGGCCACCGCCTGCGCCGCTGGATCCAATGCGATCGGGGATGCCTTTCGGCTGATTCAGCTGGGCCTGGCCGATGCGATGGTCTGCGGCGGCGCCGAATCGGCCATCACGCCCCTGGGTGTGGCGGGATTCGCCAGCGCAAAGGCCCTCTCCTTCCGCAACGATGATCCCGCCACCGCCAGCCGCCCCTTCGATCTGGAGCGGGATGGCTTTGTGATCGGAGAGGGGGCGGGCGTGCTTGTGCTCGAAAGCCTCAGCCACGCCCAGGCGCGGGGCGCCACCGTGTTGGCTGAGATCGTGGGCTACGGCACCACCTGCGATGCCCATCACATCACAGCCCCCTCTCCGGGAGGGGTGGGCGGGGCCGAAGCCATGCGGCTGGCCCTGGCCGACGCCCGACTGGAGCCCGATGCCGTCGACTACGTGAATGCCCACGGCACGAGCACCCAGGCCAACGACAGCAACGAAACCGCCGCCATCAAGGCAGCTCTTGGGGAGAAGGCTTACCGCACCCCCGTGAGTTCCACCAAGTCGATGACCGGCCACCTCCTCGGTGGCAGTGGCGGCATTGAAGCGGTGGCGGCCATCCTGGCGATCGGCGACAATGTCATCCCGCCCACAATCAACTACTCCACCCCCGATCCAGCCTGCGATCTGGATGTCGTGCCCAACATCGCCCGCGAGCACCCCGTGAATGTGGTGCTGTCAAACTCCTTCGGGTTTGGCGGGCACAATGTCTGCCTGGCGTTCCGCCGGATGCCCTGAGACCCCCAGCCCCACCTTTGCCCTCCACCTCTGTGCCAGCCATGGTCGTCGCCCCCACCACCTCCATCGAAAGCCTCTGCATCAACAGCATCCGCTTTCTGGCGGTCGACGCGATCAACAAGTCCAACTCGGGGCACCCCGGCCTGCCCATGGGCTGCGCCCCGATGGCTTACGCCCTCTGGGACAAGGTGCTGAAGCACAACCCCAAGAACCCCCGCTGGTTCAACCGGGACCGCTTCGTGCTCTCAGCTGGCCACGGGTGCATGCTGCTCTACGCCTTGTTGCACCTCACCGGCTACGACTCGGTGACCATGGAGGACATCAAGCAATTCCGGCAGTGGGGATCGAAAACCCCCGGCCATCCGGAAACCTTTGAAACCCCCGGGGTGGAGGTCACCACCGGCCCGCTGGGCCAGGGGATCTCCAACGCGGTGGGCCTGGCGATCGCGGAAGCTCATCTGGCGGCGAAGTTCAACAAGCCCGGCGCCACCTTGGTGGACCACTACACCTATGTGCTGATGGGCGATGGCTGCAACCAGGAGGGTGTGGCTTCTGAAGCCGCCTCCCTGGCCGGCCACCTGGGCCTCGGCAAACTGATCGCCCTCTACGACGACAACCACATCACGATCGATGGCAACACGGCCGTCTCCTTCACCGAGGACGTGCTCAAGCGCTACGAGGCCTACGGCTGGCACGTGCAGCATGTGAGCGACGGCAACACCGATGTGGCCGCCATCGTGCGCGCCCTCGAGGCCGCCAAGGCGGTCACCGACAAACCCAGCCTGATCAAGATCACCACCACCATCGGCTACGGATCGCCCAACAAGGCCAATACCGCCGGCGTACACGGCGCGGCCCTCGGGGCCGACGAGGCGGAGCTCACCCGCAAGGCCCTGGAGTGGACCTATGGCGACTTCGTGGTGCCCGAGGAGGCCTATGAGCACTGGCGCCAGGCGATCCAGAGGGGAGCTGCCGCCGAAGGCGACTGGAACGCCACCCTTTCCGCTTACCGCCAGGCCTACCCCGCGGAAGCCGCCGAATTCGAGCGCATGCTGCGAGGCGAGCTGCCCGAGAGCTGGGATTCCACCCTGCCCACCTTCACTCCTGCAGACAAGGGACTGGCCACACGCCAGCACTCCTACAACGCCCTCAATGCCTTCGGGCCCAAGCTGCCTGAGCTGATCGGCGGCTCTGCCGACCTCACCCACTCCAACCTCACAGACATCAAAGGGGAGGCCAGCTTCCAGAAGGGAGGCGAGGCCAACCGCTACCTCCATTTCGGGGTGCGGGAACACGCGATGGCCGCCATCCTCAATGGCATCGCTTACCACAACAGTGGTTTGATCCCCTACGGCGGCACCTTCCTGGTGTTCGCTGGCTACATGATCGGCGCCATCCGCCTCTCCGCCCTGAGTGAGCTTGGCGTGATCTACGTGCTCACTCACGATTCCATTGGCCTTGGCGAAGACGGCCCCACCCACCAGCCCGTGGAAACCCTGGCCAACCTCAGGGCCATCCCCAACCTGTTGGTGATCCGCCCTGGCGATGGCAACGAAACCATGGGCGCCTATCAAGTGGCCGTCACCAACCGCAAACGCCCCACCGTGTTGGCCCTCAGCCGGCAGGCCATGGCCAACCAGGCCAACTCCAGCCCGGCCGCCGTTGCCAAGGGCGGCTACATCCTGGAGGACAGCAACGGCAGTCCGGATTTGATCCTGATCGGCACAGGCACAGAGCT